>JAJRVB010000175.1 GCA_024277515.1 Nitrospirota bacterium
GACTTTTAATAAAGCATACCCGTTTCACGGATTGCACGGCATTGGATTAGAGCGGCCCGAAAATATATAATTGATTAAACTGTATTGCAAGGAGGAGATATGAACTATCAGACAGGGAGACCCGGGAAGATGATTGTCGCGAAATTTGATGATCACGATGATGTGCTCGCCAATCTTAACGATATTGCACGGAAGGAAGATATCAGGGCGGGAGTGTTTTATCTCATTGGCGGCATGCGTGAAGGTAAAATTGTTGTTGGGCCGGAGACGGATGACCTCCCGCCGAAGCCGGTCTGGAAAGAGCTTGGGGAAAGTCATGAAATCATCGGACTCGGAACGATCTTCTGGCATAAAAATGAACCAAAGATACATTTCCACGCGGCCTTCGGGAAAAAAGATATGGTCAAGGTAGGATGCCTCCGTGAAAATTCCGAGACATTTCTCGTACTTGAAGCGATCATTATAGAGATAGAAGGAATAAAGGGCATAAGAGAGATTGATCCTGCAGTCGGGATGCCGCTCTTGAAATTAATATAAAGAACAGTCATCAGTAGACAGTAGACAGTAGACAGGAGGCAGGAGACAGGAGGCAGGAGGCAGGAGGCAGGAGGCAGGAGGCAGGAGGCAGGAGGCAGGAGGCAGTAGGCAGGAGGCAGGAGGCAGGGAATAAAACATATTTGCTCTGCTCACTACCAACTGCAAGCTGACGGATGCTTTATTTTAGTCCCTTGACTTTTATCCCCAATTTTTTGATCTTGCTCCTGAGTGTATTGCGGTTAATGCCCAGCAGACTTGCCGCCTTGATCTGGTTCCCCTTTGTCTCTTTCAGCACCATCATGATAAGAGACTTCTCAACTTCCGGTATGACCATCTCATAGAGATTGAATTTCTCAAACCGCTTTATATTGCGCATGAACCCTTTCAGTCTGGATTCAACAAACTTGCCTATTGACTTGGGCTGTCTCTGTGCAAGGTCAAAATCCTCCACCTCAAGAAAGGGACTTTCCGAGAGAATACATGCCTTCCTGACAGCAAGTTCAAGCTCTTTCTCGCCCCCGGGCCATTCATATGAAACGAGATATTCCGCAGCCTCCCCGGATATCTCTTTCCGGTCTGTTCCAAGCTGCTCTGAAGCCAGTTTAATCCAGTGCGAAGCGAGCGAGAGTATCTCTTCCTCACGCTGTTTTGTTGACATTTGGGATGTATCTTTTTGTTCCATTAATCAAGAGTGTGTTGCCCTGTTACAGACCCCGATCAGTGTCAAGGGCAGGCTTTGGGCATTACAGCGATAAAAACCAGTAGTTTTTTATACTGACACTGAAGTAGAATTCGTGCCTTAATTGTAAAAGGAAGTTACCTGCGTTCCACTATTATATTATCAATAAGCCTTGTTTTGCCAATGTTCACGGCAAGGCATATGGCCGCAGCAAAGATTACTCTCTTGACAGGATCAAGGTTGTGGGGATCAACAATGTCGATATAATCCAGTTTTGCCAGCGGTTCTTTCTTAATCAATGCGATCATTTCCTTTTTGACTTTTGAAGCGTCATCTATCCGCCGGGAATGAATAAGCTCCTCTCCCAGCTGTAATGCTTTATGTAAAATCACAGCCGCCTTTCTTTCCTCTTCATTGAGATATGCATTTCTTGAACTCATGGCAAGACCGTCAGGCTCTCTCACTATCGGACAGACGATGACCTCAGTATCAAAATTCAGGTCCCTGACAAACTTTTGTATTATCACCGTCTGCTGAAAGTCTTTCTGTCCGAAATAAGACCTTCTGGGTATGACTATATTAAAGAGTTTTGCAACCACCGTTGCAACGCCGTTAAAATGCCCCGGACGCGATGCCCCGCAGAGGACCTGCCCAATGCCGCCCATCTCTATTAACGTGGAAAAGCCTTCCGGATACACTTCCCGGGCTTCAGGCATAAAGACAACATCCGCCTGCAGGCCGGAGAGTTTTTCGAGGTCAGCATCCGTATCTCTCGGATAGGTATTGAAATCCTCACTCGGCCCGAACTGTTCGGGATTCACAAAGATGCTCACAATGGTCCTGTCATTTTGCTCCTTTGCGCGCCGCACAAGGCTGAGATGTCCGTCATGCAGGGCGCCCATCGTCGGAACAAGTCCCATGACCTTCCCTTCACCCCGGTACCAGCGGCTCACCTCCCGCATTTCCTTTATTGTCTTTACGATGCGCATATAATAATCCTAACAAATAGTTAAGAAAAATGTCCCGGTGCATCGGGATTGAGTGGTCGCCATAAGGATGGCAGGGATCATTTGCTCATCGCTCTTTTAAACGAGAAAGTCCTTGCCGAACCTCCTGTTATCCCGTTAGAATGTGACATCGGACCTCAAGCTGCTGGGAATATAACCCTCAACAATTCAAAAAAGGCCTGTTGCAACAAATGTTTGTATAAAAGTTATTTTATTTGTATAATTATAATTATCCAAATATATAGAATAATAATTATTTTTCACCCCTTTTAAGTATTATTCACCATATGAAAAATAACTGTTTTTCACGGAAAATAACTGTTTTTCACGGAAGAACCGCCCCGGAGCAAGGTCTGCTCGCAGGCTATGGAGCAATTATAGAGGCTTATAAACTGCCCGTTCCCCTGCCCCATAAACTCTCCTTAATCAGTGAAAAGAAAAGGAAATACAGCAACAGAGAGTGGCAGGTCTTCACCTCTCGGCACAAACCGGAAGATACCCTTTACAAGCAACTGGTATTTGCCCTCAAATACGAAGGGATAAACCTGCTCGTACTAAAAAAGCTTTTTGAAAAACAGGCGGATGATGAAATAATTGGACTGGTGCAGATTGAACCCCTTGGCCAGTACAGCCGGAGGATCTGGTTTCTATATGAGTGGTTAATGAATAAAAAACTGGAAATCTCTGATCTGGACAGGGGGAATTTCATTCCGCTTATAAATGAAAAACTGCAATACGCTCTCAGAGGGCCAAGATCATCCCGCCACCGCATTATCAATAATCTGCCCGGCACGCGGGACTTCTGTCCGCTTATCTACAAAACTTCTAAACTGGAGAAGCACCTTTCCGCCAACCTGTGGGACCAGAAGAATGTTTATCTGAATACTATCCATAAAGATGTCCTGCAAAGAGCTTCGGCCTTTCTACTGCTCAAGGATTCGCAGGCTTCCTTTACTATCGAGGGCGAGAACCCCGGCAGCAATCGCGCCGCACGGTGGGGCAAGGCCATTGGCCAGGCCGGTAATAAGCCCTTGAGCAAAGACGAATTACTGCGGCTGCAGCAGATCGTTATAGAAGACACCCGTTTTACCAATATTGGCTTTCGCAGGGAAGGCGGCTTTGTCGGTGAACATGACCGGATCACAGGCGACCCGCTCCCTGATCATATCTCAGCGCGGTGGCAGGACGCGGAGCTTTTGATCGATGGCATGATAGCCATGAACAAGATACTCGGAAATCCTGATTACGATGCAGTGCTGGCAGCTGCCCTGATCGCCTTCGGGTTTGTCTTCATCCACCCGTTTGAAGATGGAAACGGACGTATACACCGTTACCTGATCCATCATATCCTTGCAGAAAAGAGATTTGCACAGCAGGGGATAATATTCCCTGTCTCCGCATCCATACTTGACAGGATCGGTGATTACCGCAAGGCATTGGAATCTTATTCACATCCGCTGCTTGATCTCATCAAATGGAAAGCAACGCCTAAGCACAATATTGAGGTGTTGAATGAAACCGCAGATTACTACCGCTATTTTGATGCAACAAAGCAGGCAGAATTTCTGTACGATTGCGTGGAAGATACTATCAAAAACATTATTCCCAAAGAGGTGGAATATCTCAACAACTATGACGAGATGAAGAGATATCTTGATGATAAATATGAAATGCCTGATAGGACCGTGGACCTGCTTATTAAGTTTTTAAGGCAGGGTGAAGGCCAATTATCCCAAAGGGCGAGGGAAAAGGAATTCGGCGCATTAAAAGATGAAGAGGCTATGGATATTGAAAATAAATATCAGGAAATATTTCTTGATGGATAAATGACAACCTCAGCCGGAACAACTATTAGAAGACAATCTGGTCAAGTAGCTGACCGGCCTGAAACATGCTTATGTTCATATGAAAGCAGAAGTCCGGTGTCTACGTTCTTCAGAAAAATCTGTAATTCAGAGCTTCTTTATCTCCCTCATGAGAGTTGAAAAGAGCTCCCGCTCTTTCAAGGTCTTTACTACTTTACCGTTTTTAAAGAGAATGCCCATGCCTTTTCCGCCGGCAATGCCTATGTCCGCCTCTCTCGCCTCTCCCGGCCCGTTTACCACACATCCCATCACGGCAACCTTTAGCGGTTTTTTGATGCCTGCCAGTTTCATTTCAACTTTTTCGACTATCCCCCTGATGTCAATCTGACACCGCCCGCAGGTGGGGCATGATACGAGTTCAGGGCCCACCTGTCTTAAATGGAGAGACTTGAGAATTTCAAAGGCAACCATTACCTCTTCGACCGGGTCAGCAGTGAGCGATACCCTCATGGTATCTCCAATCCCTTCCGACAGCAAGATGCCCAGACCGACCGCGCTCTTTACGGTCCCTGAAAAGGCAGGGCCTGCTTCAGATATGCCGATATGGACAGGATAGTTATATTTCTTTGCAAAGAGCCGGTATGCGTCGACCGTTTTAGGTACATCGGATGCCTTGAGTGATACCTTTATCGCGCGGAATTTCAGGTCCTCAAGTATTTTAATATGTCTGCCCGCGCTTTCAACGAGCGCGCCTGCGGTTGGATGTCTGTATTTTCTTAAAAGGTCTTTTTCAAGGGACCCGGCATTCACGCCGATTCTGATCGGGACTCCGCAGTCTCTGGCCGCAGCCACAACTTCTCTCACCTTCAGAGTGCTCCCGATGTTCCCGGGGTTTATCCTCAGCCCGTCAACCCCGTTCTTCATAACAGCCAGGGCGAGTTTGTGGTCAAAGTGGATATCGGCAATGAGAGGTATTTTGATCCTTTTTTTAATTTTCTTAACCGCATCCGCGGCCTCTGCATTCAATACCGCAACCCTGACCGCTTCACATCCCGCTGCCTGGAGACCCCTGATCTGAGAGACCGTGGATGCAACATCAGATGTGTCCGTCTTGGCCATTGACTGCACGGAAACCGGCGCACCGCCCCCGATCCTTAGTCCCCCGAGGGTTATCTTTCTAGTTTTCTTTTTTGCCGGCATTACGTGTAAATGCCCTCCCATCCCGCTGAAAGGTTATGACCGCCTTTCTGTGTTCCTTGCCTGTCCGTGAAAAGTGGTGCCTGCCGTTATTCATGGACACAAAATACAGGTAATCCACATCCTTATAATAGAGCGCGGCCTCGATCGATTTAATCCCTGGAGACGCGATCGGACCCGGCGGCAACCCCTTTATTAAATAAGTATTATATGGAGTCGCCCTCCTGAGGTCCCTGTACCTGATACGCTTCCACCTCTTTTCCACGCCGTAAAGGACGGTAGGGTCAGCCTGGAGCCGCATCTTCTTCCTCAGGCGATTGTGATACACTGCCGAAATAATCGGCCTTTCATAATCATATATGGCCTCTTTTTCAATAATGGACGCAAGCGTGAGCACTTCATTAAGACTCATCCCAAGGGCCTCAGCCCTCATCTTTAACGGCTCATTAAAGTGTTCTCTCA
>JAJRVB010000176.1 GCA_024277515.1 Nitrospirota bacterium
AAGGTCAGTTCCGAGGCCATCCGCGCATGTGTGGTCCTGTCGGACCGGTATGTGACGGAAAGATATCTGCCTGACAAGGCTATAGATGTAATGGATGAGACGGGTGCGCGTATAAAGCTGAAGAGATACACAAGGCCTCCTGAACTCCGTGAACTTGAGAAGGAACTGAAGCGTCTCGGCAAGGAAAAGAATCTTTATGTGAAGCTGCATGACTTTGAAAAGGGAGCGTCCGTCAAGAATGAAGAGGACAGGGTAAGAAAGCTCTATGAAAATCTAAATAAGAAATGGCGTGAGAACCAGCAGAAAGAAACGCCGCTGGTGCTGGATGACGATATCTCTTATACAGTAGCGAAGATTACCGGCATTCCCCTGTCAAAGCTTGAAGAGAAGGAGTCTGAAAAGCTTTTGCGCATGGAGGAAGAGGTTCATAAAAGGATAATAGCACAGGATGAAGCAGTAAAGGTCATTGCAAAGGCGATCAGGAGGTCGCGTGCCGGCTTAAAGGCAAGGACACGGCCTATCGGATCATTTTTCTTTCTCGGACCGACCGGCGTAGGAAAGACAGAGCTTGCAAAGGCCCTCACGGAGTTTCTCTTTAATGATGATAACGCACTGGTAAAAATTGATATGTCGGAGTATATGGAACGATTTAATGTATCGAGATTAACAGGGGCGCCTCCCGGTTATGTAGGGTATGAAGAGGGCGGTCAGCTGACCGAAACAGTCAGGAGGAGGCCGTATTCCGTCGTACTGTTTGATGAAATAGAAAAGGCCCATCCGGACGTATTCAATGTACTGCTTCAGGTGCTTGATGAAGGAGTAATTACCGACAATCTCGGACGTAAAGTCGATTTTAAAAATACAGTAATTATTATGACATCAAATGTGGGTACCAGGTTTATTGATAATAAGACGCCGCTCGGATTCCAGAAGCCCTCAATCGGGAGTTCTTACGGAAAGATTAAGAAAGCGGTGCTGGATGAACTTAAAAACAAGTTTAATCCTGAGTTTCTGAACCGGATTGACGAGATCGTAGTGTTTCACCAGCTCGAAAAAGAGCACCTGGTAAAAATAGTAAAGCTGCTCGTGAATGAACTTAATAAACAGCTTCTGGACCAGGACCTTGCCATTGAGCTCTCTGATGAAGTTATTGACTGGCTGATTGAAAAGAACTACCAGCCGTCATACGGTGCCAGGCCGATGCGGAGGGCGATCCAGCGCCATATTGAGGACCCGCTGTCAGAGGAAATACTCAGGGGTAATTTTAAAGATGTAAAAAAAGTGAGCGTTGTCCTTGAAGATAATGCACCAGCGTTTATCGAAAGCGAAATTGAAGCGTTTGTCAACTAATCCAATCCACTTGTTTTCCCGGATATATCCTGATTTATTGTTTTAATAATCTTCCTGCGGAATCCCTCTGAAATTGACATATTTTGACGGGTATTATATATTGTATCGTTCCGCCTGTAATAATCAGGAAAAGAGAAATTGAAAGACATCATAATTTTATCATGACAAAGCCGCAGTCCATGACCGGATACGGAAGAGGGGTTTCTGACAGTTTCAGGGTTGAAATCCGCTCTTCCAACCACAAAAACCTTGATATCCAGATGAACATCCCCTTTTATCTCTATGCCCAGGAGACGGAGATAAAAAAAATGGTCAGGAAGAAAATTCAGCGCGGCCGTATAGAAATATTTATGCCGAGACAGGAAATTGAAAATGTAAAGCTCAAGGTGAATAAGGCGCTGGCAAGAGAATATTACAATGCCTATATTGCATTGCGGGACGAACTTTCTCTTTCTGACGATATAGGAATCGGCATGCTTGCAGATCAAAGGGACATCTTTATCGTTGATGAGCCCGAGATTGACATGTCAGGCTTTCAGCAGGCGATTGAGGCCGCTCTCGGGGCATTAAGCAGGACCAGGACGGAAGAAGGGGAAAATCTGATCCTGGATATTACGGAAAGGATTACACTTATAGAAACATATCTTTCTCATATCGAATCGCAGAGGGATGAGTTTACCGGCTCTGCAAGAGAAAGGCTGGAAGAGAGGCTGAAAGAATTCCTGGGCGAAGTACAGGTGGATGAGGCGCGCCTCATCCAGGAGACCGCCATTATGATCGAGAAATCAGACATCACAGAGGAAATTGTCCGGATGAAGAGCCACCTGGAACATTTTAAAGGTGTGCTGCAATCGGGTGATACGATCGGGAAAAAGCTTGACTTTATCATTCAGGAGCTTCGCAGGGAGATAAACACAATTGGATCGAAGGCACAGTATTATGAAATTGCCAATAATGTTGTTGAAGTCAAACACGAACTCGAAAAAATCAGGGAGCAGGTGCAGAACCTGCAATAAAAAAACATGCATTGTTAAGAAACATGGCAGGGAATATATGCTCATAAATATAGGTTTTGGAAATGTCGTTTCAGTCTCCAGGGTAATTGCGGTTGTGGCCCCCGGGTCGTCTCCCATGAAGCGTATGCGTGAAGAGGCGGCTGAGAGGGGGAAACTGGTTGACGCGACACAGGGCCGGAAAACGAGGGCGATTATTGTTATGGACAGCGACCATATCATCCTTTCCGCGCTTCAGGCTGAAACGATTACCCAGAGATTTACAGTTGAAGAAAAGTAAATTGAAACCCGTTACAGGAACTGTCCTGATACATAAAACCGGCGGAACATTATTTGTGGTTTCCGCCCCGTCCGGGACCGGCAAGACCACACTATGCCGTAAGCTCCTGAAAAAAATGCCCGGCCTGAAGCTCTCTGTTTCCTATACCACACGGAAACCGAGAAAGGGAGAGAAGAATGATGTTGACTATACGTTTATTGATCGTGCGCGCTTCAGGAAAATGATTGCAGGAGGAGAGTTTGCCGAATGGGCGATGGTCCACGGCAATCTCTACGGGACGTCGCTCAAAAGGCTCAGAAAGTTAAATAAGGAAGGTTATGATATAATACTTGACATCGATATTCATGGCGCGATGCAGATGAAGAAAACGTATGAGAATACGGTTTATATCTTTATCCTTCCCCCGTCAATCGATGACCTGAAAAAACGGCTGTTCAGTCGCAGCACGGATGCTGAAGATGTTATAAAAAACCGCCTTGATAATGCAAAAGCTGAAATTGCATACTATTCTGAATATGATTATATTATAGTGAATGACACACTTGAAAAGGCGTACAGAGAACTCGAGAGTGTCATTATCAATTCTCGACTCAGGGTATCGAGGGTCGATCCGAAATTAATGAAAAAAGTTTATAAATTAAATTAAATATTACACTGGAGGTTGTATGGATATTATTTCATTGCCGATTGAATATGACCGGGAAAAGATTGACGGAAATTACCGGCTGGTTATTGCCGCCGTTAAAAGGGCGAAGGCCCTGTCCCAGGGATCGCTTCCTTTAATATCATCAAAGGCGCAGAAAATCACTACACTCGCCATTCAGGAAGTAGCGACCGGGGCCGTGAATGTGCTTATGGGTGAACATGCTGTTAAGGCTATTGAAGAAGCTAAAAAGCTCACGCACAGGAAGATGATGGATGAGGCCCAGCAGAAAGAGACGATGCCTGAAGACATCTCGGAGCTTGAGAAGGACCTTAAGGTTTACCTCAGTGAGAAGGGGGAGACAGAGCAAAAGAAGACAATCGAGGACATATTCGGGGACAATTGATTAAGTGCAGCTTATAGATCAAAATATACTTTTGGGAGTTACCGGAAGTATAGCGGCATACAAATCAGTTGAACTTGCGCGCAGTCTTACTGAAGAGGGGGCGAATGTACATGCAGTATTGACTGAGTCGGCATGCCGTTTTATTACACCGTATATGTTTGAGACGATCACCGGCAATCCCGCCTGTTCAGACCTTTTCAAAGAGCCCTTCAGCCACATTAATCTTCCAAAAGAAGCACGCCTGTTAATCATTGCGCCTGCTACCGCAAATACATTGAACAAGCTTGCGTGCGGTATTGCGGACAACCTCCTGAGCAGTATCTGGCTTGCATATGAAGGGCCTGTGATTATGGCCCCTGCAATGAATTTCAGGATGTATCGTCATCCGATTGTTCAAAAACAGATAAAAGCGCTCAGGAAACTGGGCGTGCAGTTTGCGGGACCTGTCACAGGGGTCCTTGCGTGCGGGGAAGAGGGAAAGGGCAGAATGGCGGATGTTTCCGTCATCCATGAAGCCGCTGTCAGGTCTCTTTCTGTTCAGGACTTAAAGGGTCAGCATATACTCGTAACAGCAGGGCCGACGCGGGAACCGATAGACCCGGTAAGATTCATCTCTAACCGTTCTTCGGGAAAAATGGGGTATGCGATTGCTGCTGCCGCTTTGAGACGCGGGGCTGATGTTACTCTGATCAGCGGTCCATCAGCGCTGAGGCCGCCTGACGGGGCTGATTTTATTAAAGTTGAAAGCGCGTCAGCCATGGAGAGGGCGGTCTTTGACAACCTGAGAAAGGCAACTGCTGTTATCATGACAGCAGCGGTCTCGGATTATTCATCCCGGAAAATAGCTAAAGTAAAACTTAAGAAAAAAGATTCATTGTCGCTGAATTTAAAGATAAATACTGATATACTGAAAAAGCTTGGACAAAAGAAGGGCAAAAGGCTGCTTGTTGGATTTGCCGCTGAGTCAGGTAAAAATATTGAGCATGCAAAGGAAAAAATGAAGAAAAAAAATCTTGACCTCATAGTTTTCAATGATATATCGCAGAAAGGCGCCGGATTCGATATTGATACCAATGTGATAACATTAATAGGCGCAAAAGGCGGAATGAAAGAGTATCCTGTGATGAGCAAGATGGATGCGGCCGGTGTAATTCTGGACAGGACAGGTGAGTTGCTAAAGGATAGAAAATGAAAATATTAGTCATTAACGGACCGAATCTTAATCTCCTGGGGACAAGGGAGTCTGATGTTTATGGCACGAAAACCCTCGATGAGATTAATGAATCTCTCGAAAAACTCGCTGAGGAACTTGGTGTAGAACTTGATATCAGACAGTCCAACCATGAAGGTGAAATAGTGGACCTGATCCAGAAGGCAAAAGGTTGTAAAGCGCTTGTGATCAATCCGGCAGCATACACTCATACCAGCGTGGCCATCAGAGATGCTATAGCTGCGGTTGATATTCCCGCCGTCGAAATCCATATCTCAAATATCTATAAAAGAGAAGAATTCAGACATACTTCGCTCATTTCACCGGTGGCTTATGGACAGATTTCCGGTTTTGGCGCCGAAAGTTATGTTCTCGGTTTAAGGGCCGCTGTCTCCATTGCGAAAAATGCACAAAAAGGCGCTTCTTAGAAAACAGCTCAACACCCAAAAAGTCGATGCAATCCTCATTACCGATCTCATAAATGTGAGGTATCTTACGGGATTCACCGGCTCTTCAGGATATGCTGTTATCACAAAAAAGCATGCAGTATTTGTGACTGATTTTCGCTATGAGGAACAGTCCGTTCATGAGGTCAGGGGATTCAGCATCAAAATTGAGCATACGAAAAGAAGCAGAGAGATCAGGAACATATGTGATGTATACGGTATCAAGACCCTCGGATTTGAAGAACATGATCTTACATACGGTTTTTACAGGAAACTGGTAAAGAGAAAGATAAAACTCAGGCCTCTTGCCAATAGTGTGGAGTCTCTGCGTATGATTAAATCCCCAAAGGAACTCGCATGTATAAGGGCATCCATCAGGCGGGCTGAGACAGCATTTAAAAAATTAGCGCCGTACATTAAGGCCGGCACAACTGAACGGAAACTTGCCTTAAAATTAGAGGAGTTACTTAAAAAACAAGGTTGCAAAACACTGCCCTTTGAGGTTATAGTAGCATCTGGTCCCATGTCAGCCCTTCCTCATGCAGCGCCTACAGACCGGAAGATAAAAAAGGGCGATCTTATTGTGATTGACTGGGGCGGTGAGTATGATGGTTACTGTTCGGACATGACCAGAACGGTGCTGATGAAGGGCGCCAATGTTTCAAAACAGAGAGAAATATATTACAATGTGTATGAGGCGCAAAAAAGGGCGCTTGAGGCAGTGCGATCCGGGATACGATCAGCTGATATTGACGCAGCCGCGAGGAACTATATAGACAAGGCCGGCTTTGCGGATTTTTTTGGACATGGCACCGGTCATGGTGTGGGACTTGCCGTGCATGAAAAACCTGTTGTGTCATGGCGCAATAAAGATCAGGTGAAAGAAAATATGGTGTTTACAATAGAACCGGGCATTTATCTTCCGGGATTTGGAGGGGTGAGAATAGAGGACATGGTTATAGTCAGAAAAAACAGGGCTGAAATATTGACATCCCTGCCAAAGAAATTGAAATGCATAGGAACGTAATATATGATATCCACCAGTGAATTCAGAAAGGGCGCAAAGATTGATTATAAAGGCGCACCCCATGAAATAATTGATTTTCAGCATCATAAGATGGGACGGGGCGGCGCGATAATCAGGACAAAACTGAAAAACCTGATAACCGGGAGTATTTTTGACGATTCATTCAAGGGGGGCGAAAAATTCAGCTCTCCCAACCTCGAAGAGAAATCAATGCAGTATCTGTATAATGACGGGGACCACTATCACTTTATGGATAATAAAAGCTATGAGCAGATTCCGCTCACACTTGAACAGCTTGGGGATGCAAGCAGGTTTCTGAAGGAAAATATGGAGGTAAAAATATTATTTTACAGCGATGCCCCCATTGCCGTGGAAGTCCCCATGTTTGTAGAACTGGCAATCGTCAAGACTGATCCGGGTTTCAAGGGGGACACTGCGAGCGGCGGGAGTAAACCGGCCCTCCTCGAATCAGGAATCACGGTTAAAGTGCCGTTTCATATCAACGAGGGCGATACGATCAAAATAGATACGCGTACATCCGAATATATTGAGAGGGTAAAATAGATGGAACTTGATGAAATTAAAAATCTGATTGAACATTTACAGGATACAGATGTAACGGAACTCACTATTGAGAGAGAGGGTTCGAAGATCAAGATCAAGAGAGAAAAGTTTTTTGCATCTTTTGAACCCGGACCATCCGCGGCACCGGCCCCGGCTGCTGATATGGAGGCAAAGGGAGAAGCTGAAGAAGTTAATCAGAATTTATTAACGATAACATCTCCGATAGTCGGTATATTTCACAGGGCCCCCTCACCCGAAGCTCCCCCGTTTGTTGAATTGGGAAGTCATGTCAGCAAGGGACAGGTGCTCTGCATTGTTGAAGCGATGAAATTAATGAATGAGATCGAGAGTGATACAAACGGGACCGTTTCGCAAATTCATATAGAAAACGGACAGCCTGTTGAATACGGCGAGCCCCTTTTTACAATCGACATGGCATAATGAAGTTATTCAGAAAAGTTCTCATAGCCAACAGGGGTGAAATAGCATTAAGAATCATTCGCGCATGCCATGAACTGGGGATCAGGACTGCTGTTGTTTATTCTGAAATAGATAAAAACACCCTCCCTGTGAGGCTGGCTGATGAGGCGATCTGCATAGGCCCTGCATCGGCAGCACAGAGTTATCTGAACATACCGGCAATTATCAGCGCGGCCGAGATCACGGATGCGGAAGCCATTCACCCCGGCTACGGTTTTCTCGCTGAAAACTACCATTTTGTTGAGGCATGCGCTGCGTCAAACATTACATTCATCGGCCCTTCTGCGGAAAATATTCGTATTGGCGGCGACAAATCAATGGCCCGCCAGATAATGAAAAAAAATAACATACAGGTCGTCCCTGGGAGCGATAAACCGGTTGTGAACGAAAAGGGGGCGTTCAAGGTGGCAAAGAAGATCGGGTTTCCCCTGATCCTGAAGGCCTCTGCCGGCGGGGGAGGCAAGGGCATGAGGATCGTAAAACGTGAAGAGGACCTGGACAAGATGTACCACATGGCCCAGAAGGAGGCATTTGCCGCCTTTGGAAACGGTGATCTCTATATAGAGAAATATATTTCCGATATGAGACACATAGAAGTTCAGATACTTGCCGACAACAGGGGCGGCATGGTCCACCTTGGTGAACGGGACTGCTCGATTCAGAGGAGACATCAGAAGCTCCTTGAAGAAGCGCCATTCAATTATGGCGATGTCACATTCAGAAAGAAAATAGGGGCGCTCGCCATAAAGGCTGCCAGGGCATTCGGGTACAGAAACGCAGGAACGATTGAATTCATTCTCGACAGGGACGGGCAGATTTACTTCATGGAGATTAATACGAGGATCCAGGTAGAACATCCCGTTACAGAAATGGTGACCGGCATTGATATAGTAAAGGCACAGATCACGCTGGCAGCGGGAAGGCCCCTCTCGTTCAGACAGAAAGACGTTTCATTTAACGGGTATAGCATCGAATGCAGGATTAATGCGGAAGATCCGGAAAAGTTCATCCCTTCTCCCGGCACGGTTTCGCTATTTGTGCCGCCCGGAGGGGCGGGCGTGAGGACCGACACCGCAGCGTATTCAGGCTGGACAGTGCCGGCGCATTATGATTCCCTTATTGCCAAAGTGATAGTCCACGGAAAGGACAGGGAAGAGGCAGTCATGAAAATGAAAAGGGCGCTGCGTGAATTTATCATTGACGGGATCAAATCCACCATCCCATTTTTTATCGATTTACTTGACGACCCTGATTTCTTGAAGGGAGACATCAATACACATTTTCTCGAGAGAAAAAATAAAAAGAAATAAGATCATCTTGTCCCGCGTTGTGAACATACATAATCTGCTCGATCCGAACAATCCCTTATATCTCATTACTGACAGACAAATATCCGGACTGTCACATATCAGGATAGCCCGCCTTGCGATAGATGCCGGGGTCCGGACTATTCAGCTCAGGGAGAAGCATCTCTCCAAAAAAGAAATATATAAAATAGCCTTGTCGATCAGGAATGTGACATTGCGTCACAAGGTGAATTTTATTGTTAATGACCATGTTGACATTGCACTCGCTGTGCGTTCCGACGGGGTCCATGTCGGACAGGATGACATGCCTGTGCGGGAAGTGAGAAAGATTGTGGGAAAACAGCAGGTAATCGGGGTGTCGACCCATACTGTTTATCAGGCAATAAAGGCCCGGCAGGATGGAGCCGATTACATCGGGTTTGGACCCGTGTTCCGGACGGGTACGAAGGATGCCGGGCAACCGAAGGGATTGGCCGGATTAAATGCCGTAAGGAAACGTGTAGACATCCCGATAGTTGCGATCGGGGGGATAACGTGGGAAAATCTGAATGACGTATGTGCTGCAGGGGCGGACCTTGCCGCGTCAGCCTCCGGGATTTTAACGGGTAATATCCGGGACAATATAAGGAAAATGCTGGATGCCCGGAAAATTATATGAAAATAAAAGTTTTTTATTAATCTTTTCCCAAATAAATGTAAATTATGCTATAGTATTAGTCGTTGCGTTCAAATCGTTGCGGTGATACGGTATGAAGAGCAGGACAGAATAGAAAGAAAGAAGGGACTGATATCTTGGAAATTAAAGTAAGAGGAAATAATATAGAAAAAGCGATCAGGGACCTTAAGGTCAGGCTCCAGAAAGAGGGTATTTTCAGGGAGCTCAAGAAGAGAAGGTATTATGAGAAGCCTTCTGTAAAAGAAAAGAGAAAGAGAATAGAGGCCCGCAAGAAGAGGATGAAGGCCTTTAAGTTTAAACGTTCTTTTTGAATGATACTGATGGAATTATGATTTCCTGGCGCGTTTCTTTTTGGAATACTTTATATTAATTTTGTAGGAAATACGGGCATGAACTCCGGGCTTTTCGCCATTTGTTCCCTTACAGACCATCTCTCCCTTTAAAGATTTTTTACGCTGCTTTACATGCTTTGCAATGACGGATGTCAGGTCAAATCCACCGCCCTCGCAGCCCTTTATCATGCATTCCATATTAAAATAGGCATAGCTGGACGGGAATACGTTCACTGTGCGCTCCATAAGAATGGGGTTTTCCGCGTTATGATAGTATGTCATGTGAATAGTCATCCCATCGACATCAGGAAACCGGTCGGAAACAAGTCCCGCGTCCTGCCTGAGCTGTCTCTTCAGCTCCATTTTCTTTAAGTGGTCCTGTCTTTGTATCATAATCTCCCTGGGTTGAAATAATAAAAATGCACAATCTTTAAGCAGTTGTGATTGTGCTTATACGACAAACAGCATGAAAATATTGTATATAATAGCAATTTCCGTTGATAATGTCCAATTTACGGGGTTATTTATGTGACTATTCGGTTACGGGTAATAATATCAGGCAACAAAAGATAAAATATAAAAAATAAAAAATCAAAATTATGGAAGGGGTTTTATAATATAAATAATTCTCCGCTATTTTTTCCCGCCGTATACACTAAATATCCCGTATTTATAGAAACAGTCAACTTCCCTGAAGCCGGTCTCTGATAATGCGTTCAACTGCTCTTCAAGGGTGTCAGGCCTGTTCTCATCCGCCTTTTTATATCTCCTGATGATATCTTTGAAAAGGTCCCTGTCTATACCGAGATCTGCCTTTCTGTCATTCATCCACTCATTCCATAGCTGCATATACCAGTCCTCAAGGTTTTCTGAAGGCGCGAGTGTGACATCGATGTTCATAAAATATCCCCCGGTTTTCAGGTGTGACAGGATGAATACAAACAGGCGTTTCTTTTCCTTTGTTGAAAGATGGTGGATTGCCTGTGAGGAGACGATGAAATTATAGTCATGCTGAATCCTGTCATGCTGCAAAAGGTCCTGAAAACTCGCCTGAACATATGTAATGTTGTCCGAATCTGAAAAACGCTCCCTTGCCTTATCAAGCATATAAGCGGAAGGATCGACAAGTGTAGCTGATATATCGTTATCAAGGCTTAGCAGGTTATGAGTGACGACCCCGTCTCCGCAGCCCAGGTCGAGTATACACTTACGGCCGGCATCAGAGATGAAGTGTCTGTAAAATGATCTCATGATACCGAACATCCTGCCGCGTTCAACAATATAAATGTCCGCATTTTCCCTGTATTCTTTCGTAAAGTCAGGATCTGCCCACCGTGATCTGCCAAACTCCGTCATGAGTGCCTCCCTTTTCTGTATAAAACAACAAAAAAGCCGCGGGTATCATACCGCGGCCCTTCAGGAATATTATCAGAGAGAAACTCTCTGTAAAATGATTCCCACCTTGCCGTGTAGAAATAAAACTATAAACCCTGTTGTCCAGGTGGGCGCCTCGAAGGCAGGATCAGGTTTCCCCGAAGGGACTCAACACCCGCATTTCTCCGGCTCCCTAAATCGATATGGTCGGAATAAGTTTATATCCATCACAAACAAGGCAGGTAATTGAATACATGCCTTGTACTTAGTAAACAACAATACCATCTTTTTTACAAATTAAAAATAGTTATTACAGTAATAAATAATTTTAATGTCTCAAAGGACCTATTTCCTGAACAGGCTCTCTTTTATCTTATTAAGCCTGCGAAGTGTCCTGAAAACCGCATCCGTTATACTGTGCGGGCGAAGCCGGATCCTGATGGAATCCAGGTCCTCCATCACCGTGCCCGACTCAATGAAAATGGAAGGTGATTTTGTTGAAGCAATGACCTGGCTTGGATAAACGCTTCTGTGACCGGTCATGAGGTAACTGACTATGCATGATACGGCTGCATACGGCGCAAGCTCCGGACCAAAAAACTCTATCGCCATGATACTGGCTGATATGGGTGTGTTCGCAGCGCCCGCAAGCAGGCTTACCATGCCGATAGCGGCAAACATGGCCGGGTCATAACCGAGAAATAAACCCGCAATACTTCCGGCGGTGACCCCGACAAAAAAGATCGGTGTCACCATCCCTCCGCTCCCGCAGAACGCCAGGGTTATGGAGGTGAAAACGATCTTCAGCAGGAAGTCAAAAGGCATGACGCTGTCTCCCTGCAGCGCGCCTTCTATCGTATCAAGTCCGAGACCGAGGTAGCGGGTGGACGTAATGAGCGCGAGAACGACCAGCACAGAGCCGCCTATCAGACCTTTGAAGGGCTCCCATATCCGGATTTTCCGGCTTGCCTTTTCAGCGAGTTTGAGAGTCTCAATGAGCAGGAGTGAACAGAGACCGAAAAATATCGCGCCTATGAGCACCTTGATGAAAAAACCTTCACTGAAGCTCGGCACAAAATCGACCGGGTTGTAAAAATATTCAACTCCCATTGAAGAGGAGACCTGATAGCTGATGATGCCGGCCACAAATGACGGAAACATCACATCGTAGAATATGCTCCCTACAGAGAGGACCTCAACCCCGAATATTGCCCCGGCGATAGGTGTGCCGAAGACCGAAGCAAACCCGGCGCTTATCCCGCATATTATCAGTTTGCGCCGGTCCTTTTTATTAAAACGGAAAATAGTGGCAAATATGTATGACAGGCCGGCGCCTATCTGTGCTGCCGGACCTTCCTTGCCGACCGATCCTCCGAAGGCGATAGTGATCACTGTCACTACCAGTTTGACAGGGACCGCGAGGGGATTCATTTTCCCGCTGTATCTGTGTATGGCCTCTATGACTTTTTCCGTTCCATGTCCCTTTGCTTCGGGACAGAGGTACTTGACGACCAGGCCGGAGAAGAAGAGGGCGACCGGCAGAAGAAAGAAATAGTATTTATAAGCCGATGTCTCCACAGAGCAGTAGCGTAATATTTTTATGAAAAAAGCGGTGGATGCGCCCACGATAATGCCGATGCAGGTAGCAAGCAAAAACCACTTTATGACGCTTATAAAAAGGACTGACTGCTCAAGAAGGATCTGTTTTCTCTTCATAATAATACAGACTGCTTTTTATGAATCAACCGAAATAATACAATAAGAACAAAATCAGTCTTTTCGGGTTAAATCTTTCTCCTCAGGAGTTCCCTGTTATATGCGGTTATCACGCTGCCCCTGTTTAACATGCCGATAACTTTTCTTTTATCATATATGTCCACAACCGGGATTTCACCCAGGTCTTTTATGGTAAATTTCTCGATAGCGGTATTGAGATTGTCGTTAGGTGTAACCGTAATGACTTTACGCGATGCAATGTATTTCACTTTGACCAGGTCCTTCAGGTCTTCCTCAAACAGCACGCTCCGTATGTCCTGAAGGGAGATAATGCCGGTTAACAGACCATCGTTGTCAACTGCCGGAAAATAAAAATGATCGCTCTCCGACACCTTGTCAAGCAGCTCGTGTATGTCCGTGTCTTCATGGATCGTCGAAAAATCCTTGGTCATTACGCTCCCGACCGTAATAGTGCTGAGCACGCTGGCCTCCCTCCCGTCATGCATGTTAATGCCCTTTCTCGTAAGCTCAACCGTGTCGATGGAGTCATGATAGAGGTGTTTTGCTATGAGCGTTCCCACGATGCTCGAAAACATGATCGGCACTATGATCTTGTAGTTTCCGGTCATTTCAAACAGCAGGAAGATCGCGGTCATGGGGGCATGGGTTGCCGCGGCCAGGAATGCGCCGACCCCGACCGTGGCATATGCCCCGGGACTCGACGTATAAGAAGGAAACATGGAGTGGACAACCCAGCCGAAGCTTCCCCCGACCATCGCACCGATAAAGAGCGCAGGGGCAAAGACACCGCCGGCCCCGCCCGAACCGAGAGTGAGAGATGTCGCGATAATCTTCAGGAAGATCAGGACGAGCATGACAGATATAACGACCTCGCCATCGAGTGCCTGCTCAATGTATTTGTAACCGTCTCCAAGGACCTGCGGAAACATAATGCCGATCGAACCTACAAGGAATGCCCCGATCAGTGGTTTCACCAGCGGATGTAACTTGAGCTTCTCAAATTCGTCCCTGATTTTATGAAATGTCCTTATATACAGGACCGCCATAACGCCGACCACAATGCCGAACAGAATATAGAGCGGTATTTCATAAGCGCTCACCTCATAGGCTGGCACCGTAAAAATGGGATTTGCACCGTAATACATCCTTGAGACAACAGTCGCAATCCCTGATGAAATAATGATGGCCGCGAATGACGTGAGTTCGTAATTGCCGAGAAGCACAATCTCCGATGCAAACATGACCCCCGCGATAGGGGCATTGAATGTGGCAGCTATCCCCCCCGCGGAACCCGCGGCGATCAGGAGTTTAATGCGGTTGCCTGATACCTTGAATATATTACCGACAAATGACCCCACTGCTCCGCCTATCTGGGCGATGGGGCCCTCTACCCCGGCAGACCCTCCCGAGCCTATTGTAAAGGCGGAACTCAGGATCTTGCTGAAAAAGGTCCGTCTTTTTATCTTCCCTCCCTTGATATTCACCTGTTCAAGAAAGGCAGGGAAACCATATCCATGCACTCCTCCGCGAAAGATAAAGAAGAGGGGGATGAGCAGAAGCGCCCCGAATACGGGCAGAAGGGGAAGCAGTAATCTGTAAAATCCGCCCTCATTGATATGCAGGAGGCGTGAACCGCCTGTAAAAACTATCTCATGCACAAAATGCATGGTCTCCCGGAAGATGATATTGGCATAACCGCTGAGGAGTCCGATCACCATGGACATTACAATAATAATGGTGTGCTCTCCAAAACTGAACTGTACAAGCTTTTTCAGCAATGATTCTTTATTCTCTTTTTTCATGATCCTGTTACATGACCAGTTGTATGTTTCCTGTTACAAAGACAACAGGAAAACCGGTCACTCCGGCAGACCGCTTAAATACAGCAGGAATTTTTTGACTTCATCCTGGGTCTTCAGGTGGTAATCCGACTTGTTGTTGGTGCCGATGGATATGCCGATGCCTTTTCCTTTTATGGCCCTGTACGCATCTTCATCCGTTACATCGTCTCCGATGTAGAGGGGTGTCCGGGAGTATGCGAATTTATTCCATATCCAGGTGACGGCATCTCCCTTATGCCAGATTCCACGCGGTCTTATTTCAAATACTTTTTTCCCTGATGTAATCCTGAAAAGGCCCTTGTAGCTGTCCGTAATCGACCAGAAGAGGTCAAACATTTTGCACAGGTCCTTCCTGCCGACCATACGGAAATGTATGCTCGCGGTGATACCCTTGTCTTCGATGATCACGCCCTGTATGGGCAAAAGGGAGTAACGGAGTTCGGCAATGATATTGCCCAGGGTCTCTTTGCTTTCCGACAGCTGGTCTCCCATCTCTATCACCCTGCTGCCGTCCCATATCTCTGAGCCGTGATTACCGGCATAGAATATGTCATCGATTTTCACAATGTCCATGATATTGGCAAGGGACCTGCCGCTGATAATTGCAACGGGCATCACTTTCCTGAGCTTGATAATCAGTGAACGCATCTCCTGCGGCAATATTGCCCGGTCTGGTGATTCAACTATGGGTGTAAGCGTGCCGTCGTAATCAAGGAAGAGAATGATATTGTCCATAGCCGCCTCTTTGCAGCAGTCGAAGATGTAATGGGATTTCTTCATCTGGTATGGCTGCAGGATCGCTGCCTCTTCAAGAAAATCCCCTATCCAGTGATATATGTCCTTTTCCTTTACCTGTCTCCGCATGTTGTTGATCCTGCATGATATTTCATCATCGTCAAACTCCAGCGCCATCTTTATGCATTCTGAAAATTCTTCAGTGTCATACGGATTAACAAGGATCGCGCCTTCGAGCTCTTCAGCCGCTCCGGTGAATTCACTTAAAAGCAGGATGCCCT
>JAJRVB010000011.1 GCA_024277515.1 Nitrospirota bacterium
CGGCCTTTGTCTTTCCAAGGGGTTTTATGACCTGTGCTTCCAGCCCGAGTGTCTTCAGTACCTGCTCAAGGATGGATACCACCCCTGAGGACTGCTTCCGCTTTAATTTATTTTCTCTTGATGCGACAGAGGACTTCACCTCGATGACTTCTCCGGACAGGGTGCGTATTTCACTCAGCTGTGATTTCAGCTCTCTGATTTTCCCTTCATATCTCCCGGCATTTATAGTGGACATCAGGGTGAATATTACCGTCAGTATGATTGCCGCGGACAAAACCAGTATCGGCCTGTCATAAAGCAGGATTTTCCAGTTCAGGGTCTTCATGCTGTTTTCTCCCGCATTATGATCGTGAAATTGATTTTTTTGTCGGCAGATGCCCCTGACTCCGACACCCTGACCCCCTGAAAACCGGATGCAAGGCTGTTCTTTAGCGATTCTACATCTTCAAATGTATCTGCCGTGCCTTTGACCACAATGTTTTTTCCGTCAGCGCTGAATTCATGAAGGGTGATGCTGCTGTTTTTGCGCAGCGCAATGTCACGCAGGATATCAAGCACCGGGACCCCTGAAAGGGCGGCCTTTTTCTTCATAAGCATATTCATGTTTCCCTTGAACTGGCGGTCTATATCGATGATCTTTTTGTCTTCAGGAAAGACAGCTCGATATGTCTCCTGTAGCGTGTCTGTCAGCAGGAGATACTCTTTTTTCATCGATGTGAGCTTCAGCATGGAATTGCCCGCAAGTATGAAAACGAGTATCAATACAAGCGCCGCTGATATGCTGAGTTTTTTTACCGCCTGTTCAATATCTCCCATATATGACATCTCAGCCTGGCGGAGATTTATAGTCGGCTCCGATATCTCCTGTCCGGCGGCCCCGGCCCTGACTTCAGGATCATCAGCCGGCCGGTCAAGCAGGGCCTCGCTTTTTCCCTCTGAAAGACGCAGGTCCAGGCAGGTAATGATCTTTGGTTCCAGTCCCGCTGTGGAGAACATATCTATTATCCTTTTAAGTTCCGTCTTTTCAATGCAGGCCGCCAGGACTTTGCTCGCGACGTCAAACGACTCGATCATGACATGGTCTATCAGGTAGTCGCTTACGTTTCCGAGAAGGATCACTTCAAGTTCGAAGGGCAGGGTTTCGGTGATTTTATCTTTGTCAGAAAACGGGAAATCCTGCTCCCTCAGGGTGAGAAGATCAAGCGGCAGACTCAGACAGATGTGATCGCACCCTGCGGCAGGCAGGAGGCGCAGTGTTTCAGCGTCCAGCTCTCCATCTAACTGAAAAGATGAATGCTCGGCAGGCGCATATCCGCCCGCCTTTTTTTCAAAGATATAGAGGCTGATGCTTTTCTCTGTCCAGTCAATAAATGCGCTCTTCATCTATCCCTCTCTCCAGAACTCGATCTTTCCGGACTTGTCCATAACGCTCTCGATAATACGTGTGATCTCATGCACCCTTGCCCTTGCCGTTACCCTGAAACCGGCGGCCCTCACTACTATGCTCCCGAGGATCCTCTGACCGATTATTTCCATACCCGATAAATTCTGTACATCCGCAGTGCTCTCAAAAGGAAAGTTTTCCCTGTATTCAATAATACTCTTTGCAAGGAGTTCTGTCATGCTGCTGTCAAGGCTGACAAGGACCGGCAATTCCGCGGTATTGATGTTGACCAGATTATTGCCGTAAACGGTCAGGTATGGACTGATCCTCCCGAATATCTCGCTGTTCAGTCCGTCAATCGATCTCAATTCATCCACAGACCAGAGAAATGTGTTTTTTGCATTGTCCTCGGAATCAAAGAGCCTCGGTTCTTTGTCCGGGTCTATCCAGTCGGCAATGGACAGCGCCAGGCTGGAATTAATATTAAGGTATTCGAACAGCTTTTTCAAGGAAGAAAAGGCCTTTTCATTAGTGAGGCCGTTCGGATATATGATGCTGTTGACATTGAATTTTGAACTCTCGTCCTCAATTTTTACGGTCAGCGCGGTATCAGGGCCGAAGTCCTGCACAACAGGCAGTGTGAGTGAACGTATGTCCGTATATTTTTGTTTATTGATGATAGTGATAAATTCCGAACTCAGTGTCTGTCCTGACTGGGCGATTAACGAGGCCCGCTGGGCATTGCTCCAGTTGGACAGTCTGGTCGAGTCTATGTAGACATCATACACAAAATCCACCACAAGCCCTGTGAGGATCGTTATCAGGAGAATTGTAATAATGAGGGCCGAGCCTTTCTGCCCTGTGACCCCTTGACCCCTTGAATCCTTGAATCCTTGCAAGTCCCCCCTTTGGAAAAGGTCGGTTCGACTCGATTCCGAGGGGGTGAGGGGTGATTTTTTAATTTTCACAGCTGTCTCCCTATCTTTGGTTTTGCATATTCAGTCAGCTTTACGAGTTTGCCGTTGTCATCAAATTCTATGGTAATCTTTACAACTTCCGGCAGCTTGCCGGTATTTTTTGTGTCCCATGTCTTTACCCACTTTTTGTTAAACAGGGTCTCAATTGTAAAGCTCTCAATGCCCTCCATGATATCCACTTCATATTTCTTTGAAGGCACGGCAGCTGGCCCCACCGACTTCAGCAGATTAAGCCTTCCCTCCTTTTCCGTAACATAATAGGAAAGTGTCTCTGTATCGCTCCCCCTGAATGAGTATGCGGTAAGGTGTATCAGGGACGTGTGCTTACCGAATACATCCCTGTCGGTTATCGTAAAACCGAGCTTTATCTCTTTATCATCATCTGATCGTGGATTTAGAATGAATGCACTTTCAATCTCGCGTCTCATGATATCAAGGGCCGTCCTTGAGTCATGGTACTTGAGCGAGATATCATTGAACCGGGCTGTAGCGCGCTGCACTGAAAAGAAGGAACTATATACAGTCCCGAGCACAATGGTCAGCAGTGCAAGGCTTACGAGGACTTCCATAAGTGTGAAACCCCGGGAGACTATATCTTTTTTTTTCATTCTCCTTTCCTCAGAAAAATCAGTTTGTCAAGCCTGATCTCTTTCCCGTGGCCGCTCACGACTGTCTTTAGCCTGATAATACCCGAGTTTTCTATAGATGAGACGGAGTTTTCATATTTCAGTCCTGCAATGCCTGTGTCCCCCTTTGAATTTCGCGGCGCGTCTTCAAGCAGGTAAATTTTTTCCTTCGCGATCTGGACCATCTGCGTTGTCTGAGTATTTTCATACATGATA
>JAJRVB010000177.1 GCA_024277515.1 Nitrospirota bacterium
AGATGCATAAAGTTTCTCTCTGGTAATGTACAATATATCCCTTTTATAACCTATTTGATTGGCTTTGTCCAGATATTTATACAACTTCATGATTTTATAGCAAATAGTTGATAGAATAAAATCACCCTGCCCCTCTCCGAGATATTCAATTGTAATTATAGCCGCTATGATATAATATTGAGTCGCAAATTCAGTTTAAATGTAAAGGACCCGATCAATGCCCGGAAAACATACGAAAGCCCCTGACAGTAAAGGCCATTTTGGTCAATATGGCGGCAGATTTGTGCCTGAAACGCTCATGCCCGCCCTTATTGAACTTGAGGCAGCCTATAAAAAATATTCGAAAGAGAGCGGGTTCCTGAACGAACTCAGGGCACTGCAGAAAGATTTTATCGGGAGGCCCACTCCCCTGTACTATGCCCGCAACCTGTCAGCCCGTCTCGGGGGGCCGAAAATTTACCTGAAGAGGGAAGACCTCTGTCACACCGGAGCGCACAAGATTAATAACGCGATTGCACAGGCGCTGCTCGCAAAGAGGATGGGTAAGACAAGGATCATTGCTGAAACAGGGGCAGGACAGCATGGGGTTGCCACGGCAACGGGCGCTGCCCATGTCGGTCTTGAATGCGAAATATATATGGGTTCCGAGGACATCAGGCGCCAGTCATTGAATGTCTTCAGGATGCGCCTTTTAGGCGCAAAGGTCTGCAGGGTCGATACAGGGTCAAGGACACTGAAAGATGCAATCAATGAGGCCCTCCGGGACTGGACGACAAATGTAAACCACACACATTATGTTATGGGCACGGTATTCGGACCGCATCCTTACCCCGCCATGGTCAGGGATTTCCAGTCTGTAATCGGCGCCGAGGCCAGACAACAGATCCTGAAGGCGGAAAACAGACTGCCGGACTGTCTCGTTGCGTGTGTCGGGGGGGGGAGCAATTCTATCGGGCTTTTTCACGCGTTTCTCAAAGATAACATTAAGATGGTCGGGGTTGAAGCAGGCGGGCACGGAATCAGGACAGGCAGACATGCAGCCCGCTTTGCAGGCGGTTCTCTGGGGATTTTTCAGGGATGTAAAAGTTATCTGCTCCAGAACAGGGACGGGAATGTACTCGGCACACATTCGGTCTCCGCAGGGCTTGACTACGCATCGATCGGCCCGGAGCACTGCTACCTCAGGGACCTCAAAAAAACAGAGTACACATACGCAACCGACAGGGAGGCGTTGAGGGCGTTTGATCTTTTAAGCAGCACCGAAGGAATTATTCCTGCGCTCGAGTCCGCCCATGCAATAGCCGAAACAGTTAAACTATCATCATCCATGAGCAGTAAATCGATCATTATTGTTAATCTCTCGGGCAGGGGAGACAAGGATGTACAGGAAGTAGCAGGGATAAAGGGGATAGAGTTATAAAACAGTGGACAGAAGGCAGTAGTCAGTAGTCAGTAGTCAGGGAAAAGCAAAATAAAGAATATGAGCAGGATTAGCAATACATTTAAAAAATTAAGGGGAAACGGGGATAAGGCCCTTATTCCTTATATTATGGCAGGCGACCCGTCGCTTGATGCGACCAGGCGGTTTGTCATGGACCTTGAGGCATCAGGAGCGGACATTATAGAGCTTGGGGTCCCTTTCAGCGACCCGCTTGCTGACGGGCCTGTGATTCAGCAGGCAGCAGAGAGGTCATTGCTGAATGGAACAACACTGAAAAAGGTGCTTGGACTCGTAAAAGAAATCCGAAGAGAGAGTGAAATTCCCCTGGTCCTCATGACCTATTTCAATCCTGTCTTTAAATATGGAAATGAGCGATTCATAAAGGATGCTGTGAAGGCCGGGGTTGACGGTGTGATAATCCCTGATTTAATACCTGATGAAGCGCGGGACTTTATACACCTGGCAAGAGAAAGCAAACTGGATACTATCTTTCTCCTGGCGCCGACAAGCACACAGGCAAGGATCAATAAGGTAGCAAAGGCTGCTACAGGCTTCATTTATTATGTTTCCATAACAGGGATAACGGGTGCAGCGCTTACTTTTGGAAAGCAGATGAAGGAAAATATAAATTTATTGAGGAGCACGACAAAGAAGCCTGTTGCAGCAGGTTTCGGAATTTCAAACCCTGAGGACGCGTCAATGGTATCAAAGCTGGCAGACGGAGTCATCGTAGGCAGCGCTATTGTAAAATTAATCGCTCAGGGAAAAGGCATTAAAGGATTCGTAAAAAATCTGAGAAAGGCAGTATAGTTATGAGTTGAGAGTTATGAGTTGAGAGTTGAGAGTCCAGAAAGACTCGTTACTCGTCACTCGTTATTCGTTACTCGTCACTCGTTACTCATCATGGCCTGGTTTAAAAAAGAAAAAGACATAGAGCCGAGGAAGGTTAAAGTACCTGAAGGCCTCTGGGTAAAATGCAACTCCTGCAAGGAGATCATATACCGGAAAGAGGTCGACAGAAACCTGAAGATATGTCCCAAATGCAACTACCACTTCAGGATTTCCGCCAGGGAACGTATATCTCTTCTCGAAGACAGCGGCACCTTTGTAGAGGTGGGCGGGGAGTTGGAATCAAGTGACCCTCTGAACTTCAGGGACCAGACAACCTACAAAGAGCGCCTCAGAGATTCAGAAAAGAAGTCAAACAGTAAGGAGGCGGCAACCGCAGGGCGGGCGTTGATAGGGAATTATCCGGTGATGCTGATAGTCCTTGACTTCTCTTTCATGGGAGGGAGCATGGGGTCGGTCGTTGGCGAAAAGTTCGTTATCGCGGCAGAAAAGGCCGCAGAAGACAGGGTGCCGTTAATATCGGTTGCATCATCAGGAGGCGCCAGAATGCATGAGGGGATCGTTGCCCTTATGCAGATGGCAAAAACATCAGCATTAGTGGCCCGCTTCAAGCAGACAGGGCTGCCCTATATATCAATCCTTGCGGACCCGACGTTTGGAGGCGTGTCTGCAAGCTTCGCGATGCTGGGAGACATCATCATTGCCGAGCCGAAAAGCCTGATAGGATTTGCAGGCCCAAGGGTAATTGAACAGACAATCAAGCAGCAGCTGCCCGAAGATTTCCAGACCGCGGAATTTTTACTCAAGCACGGAATGATAGATATGATCGTAAGCAGAAAAGACCTGAAGCAGACCGTTGTGAAGCTTTTGTCATTAACCGCAGGGAACACTGAATCCTGATTGTTCAGCCTCTGACAAATACAGACCATATTTAGCAAACTTGAATAATTATAACGACACCGTAAGTTATCTGTACAGTCTGCAAAAACATGGTATAAAGCTGGGGCTTGCCAATACGGAGGCGCTCATGAACATACTCGGCAGACCCCACAGATCGTTTCATTCAGTGCATATTGCGGGCACAAACGGCAAAGGGTCTACAGCCAGCGCCGTATCATCAATACTTGCTGAAAACGGCCTCAAGGTCGGCCTCTTCACCTCACC
>JAJRVB010000178.1 GCA_024277515.1 Nitrospirota bacterium
AAAAGAAGAGGCATTGTCTCATCTGTAAGAGATAGTCTCAATAAGCTTCAAGCTGCCGGTCTGTGGCTGTCAGATTCGTTTATAAAAGAGGTTTGTCTTAAGGCGAAAGAAGATTGATTGTACTCAAAAAGCATGGTTATCGAAATAGCTATCGGCATGGTTGATGTGAGAAGCATGAAGCAATAGTGCCTCGATACTTAAGCAAAGTGATTCACAATTCTTTTAGATACTCTGACAAGAATGGATCTATCAACCTGTAATCACCCCGCGCCGGCTTTCGGACAAGTCCCATGTTTTCAAGGGTAGATAAAGCATTATAAATGTACTGCCTGTCGATCCTGCCTTTGAGGACCTCATAAGGAGACCTCTCTTCCAATACAGCCCTGATCACATCTGCAAGATACTTTTTGGATTTTATTTTTGCCCAGACTTCATCCAGATAAGACCGTTCAGAGAGAAAGGAAAGATAAAACGACTCTTCCGTTTTTTTCAGGTCAATAACTTTTTTATCACCTTTGTGTACCAGGTACAATGTCTGGCATATCTTCAGGGTATAGTAAGGGTGGCAGACTGTCTTTTTTAAAATAAAGTCGAGAGAATCACCTGTAATAGTCATACCCACAGATTTAAACTTCGACAGGATGTACTCTTCAAAAGCGGATCTATCAATGGAGTCGAGAGTCAATATCCTGGCAAATTTATAAAAAGCAGCCTTCTTGTCTGTAAAGATATCGTTCATTAATGATTCGTGGCTGCCGGAAAAAATGTAAACCGCGTTCTTGTGGAGCTGAAAGTGTGAACGCATTCTTTTCAGTAACTGATCACCATCAAGCCTCGCAACCTCACTGAATTCATCAAAGGCTATGATAATGGGTTTTCCGTATTTTTTTGAAAACTGCTCAGGCAGATCAAGTGCATGATTCAGCAGTTCCTCATCCCGATCCGCTGTCAGCAGTTTTATGGTTGCCTCAAAATCTTCCAGAACCACTTTGAATTCGACTTTTTTTAATAAGTCCAGCCAGCTTTCCCTGACCCTTTTGACGAGATCAGGAAGTTTTTTGTTCGAGAAAACACCGTTAATGACAGCCTCGGCAAGTTCTCTTTTTGTTGTAATTCTGAAGAGGTCTATATAAACAGTGAAAGCTTTCTTCTTAAGGCGGTCCAGCGATTCCAGGATAAGAGACGTTTTACCAAACCTTCTTGGGGAAATTATAACGACGCTCTGTCCCATATTCATCAGGTTTTTTAAATCCTTCAATTCTTTGTCTCTATCAACCATGTCGTTACCGGTAACCGGAACGCCCGTAAGAAACAATCTTTCCATTTTTCTTCCTCCCTTGTAATAAATATTACAATACAAAAGAAATTATTACAAGTTGTAAGAGAAATAAATATACTAAAAATACAATTACACATAGACTTTCTTCTTTGGCGGGTGCTTAGTATCCGCGGGGTCTATGTCTACACATTACACAAAATGTGATCCTGGGGCACGTTGCAACGTACCCTTTCTGAGCATTAGTTTCCCATCCTAAATAATCAGTACGCCGCCCCTTTCTACTAAGAGGCCACAGCTCTCGTTCTGCCGCGCTTTTGTTACATGAGTCGTCTGAACTTCCAGAAGAGGGTGTATTGACAATAGGGCAAATATTCCAACAGATGGCGCAGATAACGGTAAGGCTCCAGCTTGTCGGCCTTGGCAGTCTCGATCAGGCTGTAGATAGCGGCGCTCGCATCAGCTCCTCGAGGATGCCCCGAGAAGAGCCAGTTCTTTCGACCTGCGACAAAGGGCCTTATCGCGTTTTCTGCAAGGTATTGGATAACTGTTACAATTCTGCTACAATAGGTACGGTTCAATTTGAAGAAATGTGAACAAAACCTTTGAAATCAATTATGCCCCCTTAGCTCAGGTGGATAGAGCACAGGTTTCCTAAACCTGGTGTCGCACGTTCGAGTCGTGCAGGGGGCGCCATTTTCATATGGCCCATAGAACATATCTGATGTTTTCGTCAGTTTTCACTTTTCCCCTTGCTTTTAACTCTTTTTTATTTCATAATTTATTTCATGTTTCTGTAGTTGAGAATCGCTAACCTCGGGTTAAATTCGGGTTAAATAAGGAATGGTTAATAATGTTTAATTTATTCGGTCGTTTCCGGAATGTTGCGGTTGCCGCGTTGGCAGTCAGTCTGCTCCTGGCTGCGGGATGCGCGGCCCCTGCCACACGGTATCCTGTCATGCAGGCAGACTCTTTTTTTCGTGGAGAATTCCCTGATTTCAAGCCCGGTCCTGAAGGCGGGGTTGATTTTGTAGAGATGAAAGAAGGGGTTGATTATAAGAAATACAAGCTGATCATGATTGATCCGATATCGTTCAGGCTTAATGCGAATGAGTATGTCCGCATTGATGAACAGACTTTCAATGATCTGCGGAATGCATTTCACAAGGCATTTGTCGATGCCCTTGGGGATGCCTATCCGGTAGTGGACAAACCACGCCCTGATGCATTGCTTGTCCGTATTATTATAGTCGGTATAGCTCCATCAATACCCTCAGCTTCGTCATCGGATAAACTGCCTGTCAGTGTTGGAGGGGCATCGATCATGGCGGAGATCCTCGACTCATGGACAAATCAAAGAGTGAGCGCGGTAATAGATACTAAAAAAGGCAATAAACGTTCTGCGGTTAAAGATGGTGATGAATGGGGCCATACACGGGACGTATTTAACTTCTGGGCACAGCGGCTGCGGAAATGGCTGGATGACATCCACGGCAGATAACAGATATGGCAGACAGTACAGGTAAAATTCCCATTAACCCTGATTGTATTTCTGCCCCCTTCCCGAGCGGTTTTCGCAAGCAGACTCTAATGAGTGTGAGTATCATACCGATCGGAAAGAGAAAAGATTGATTATTCAGGAGGGGAATTTATCTCACTTCCATTAAACAAGACTAAAATTGTCTGCACAATCGGACCTGCGTCGGAGTCTCCGTACATGATAGAAAAGATGATCCGGGCGGGCATGAATGTGGCGCGTCTCAACTTTTCCCACGGTGATTTTCCGGGACATAAAAAGGTGATCGAAAATATCCGTACAGCATCACTTGCAGCCGGACGTCGTGTGGCGGTTATGGCCGACCTGCCGGGTCCAAAGATGCGCATCGGCCGGCTTGCTCATGAGCCGATAGAATTAATGTCCGGGGAGACGTTTACTTTAACGACCCGGGATTTCACAGGTAACGCTGAACGGGTGTCCGTCAGTTTTGACCGCCTGCCTCAGGCTGTAAAGACAGGGGACGCGTTATTTCTGAATGACGGGATTATCCAGCTTGAAGTTATCAGTATTGAGGGAAACGATGTCCGGTGCAGGGTTGTTGTGGGCGGCGAACTGCGCTCCCGTAAAGGACTCAATCTGCCCGGCATTGATCTTGGGATAAGCGCATTTACCGATCACGACCGCAGCTGCCTCGAATTTGCCCTTGAACAGGGCGTAGAAGCTGTCAGCCAATCTTTTGTTGAGACCGGGGCGGACATTGCGGCTGTCCGCGATGCTGCCGGCGACCTGGGTTACAATCCGTTTATCATCGCAAAGATAGAACGCGCCGGGGCCCTTGATAATATAGATGACATCCTCAGCGCTGCAGATGGAATCATGGTGGCAAGGGGTGATCTCGGTGTGGAAATTCCCATTGAGCGGATCGCTGTTGTCCAGAAGCGCCTTATGGCAAAAACGATTGTACTTGGCAAGCCGATAATCACCGCTACACAGATGCTTGAGTCCATGACCGCCAACAAGCGTCCGACGCGCGCTGAGACTACGGATGTGGCCAACGCTATACTCGATGGCACGGATTGTGTAATGCTGTCCGGTGAATCCGCGGTCGGGAAGTATCCTGTAGAAGCCGTAAGAATGCTGACCAGGATCGCGTCGGAGACCGAACCTCACCGTCAGGAATATCGCCGGAAAGAAACCCATGAGACATATGACCGTGATGAAAATGTTAGTTTCACGGACCTGATCGCCTCGAGCGTTGAGACTACCCTGCTACGCGTAACAGCGGCTGCCGTTATCGTACCTACCATGAGTGGCGCGACTGCAAGAAACATTTCCCGTTTCAGGCTCCCTGTCTGGATTGTAGCTGTCAGCCCTGTTAATGAGACGAGTCAGAACCTTCAATTTTCTTATGGTGTATATCCTGTACTTAAAGCGGATTACCCGGAGGACTGGAATGCATTTGCCCGGGACTGGCTGAAGTCTCACGGAGTCGAGGGAGACCTTGTTGTCCTGACTGAAGGGCCGTCCTCAAGGCATCCGGATGCAAATCACCGTATGGAACTCTTCGACCTTGCGCGTTCGCCGGGTAAATAATAAAATGACAATAATCTGAAAGGCCGAAGGAAATATTAATGGATCCTGTCTGGCTGGCTGTTGCATTTATACTTGGTTTTGGTGTGCGTCAGGCCGGGCTGCCGCCCCTGGTCGGTTTTCTGGCCGCCGGTTTTGTACTCAATGCCATGGGTGCTGAAGGCGGTGAGGTCCTTGAAATAATCGCTGACCTCGGCGTGACCCTGCTGCTCTTCAGCATCGGATTAAAACTGAATATACGGAGCCTGCTGAAGCCCGAGGTCTGGGCCGGTGCATCCATTCACATGATTGTCACCGTCTGTCTGTTCGGCGCCGGGATATACGGACTGGGTATGACGGGGCTGTCAATGTTCAGCGGCCTGGATTTCAGGCTGTCCATATTGATTGCCTTTGCGCTGAGCTTTTCCAGTACGGTCTTTGCGGTGAAGGTGCTGGAGGAAAAAGGCGAAATATCCTCCATGTACGGCCGTGTCTCCATCGGTATCCTTATCATTCAGGACATTATCGCGGTCTTTTTTCTGAGCATGTCCACAGGCAAGGTCCCTTCATTGTGGGCGATTCCGCTGATAGTTCTGCTTTTTCTCATACGACCGCTTCTGAAAACATTGATGGAACGCTCAGGGCATGGGGAGCTTCTTATACTCAGCGGGCTGTTCCTTGCGCTGGTAGTGGGCGCCGCGGGTTTTGAACTGGTTGATATGAAGGCGGACCTCGGGGCCCTGCTTGTCGGCATACTCCTTGCCGGACACCCCAAGGCATCAGAGCTCTCCAAATCCCTTATGGGGTTCAAGGACATATTCCTTGTCGGTTTTTTTCTGAGTATAGGACTGTCAGGCGCGCCCGGCATCGAAGCCGTTGGAGCAGCGGCTTTACTGACAGCGGTTATGCCGCTTAAAGTAGCCCTTTTTTTCCTGCTTCTTACCCGCTTCAGGCTGAGGGCCCGTACGTCCCTGCTGGCATCGCTGAGCCTTGCAAATTACAGCGAGTTCGGACTTATCGTAGGCGCTGTCAGTGCGGCCAACGGCTGGATCAGCAGTGACTGGCTTGTGATCATTGCCATCGCACTTTCGATGACCTTTGTGATAGCAGCCCCGCTGAACTCCTCCGCCCACGCTTTATATACCCGTTTTACAGGAGGTCTGAAATTATTTGAGACGAGGACGCGCCTGCCTGAAGATGAACCGGTCTCTCCGGGAGACGCAACGATTGCGGTTATCGGTATGGGCCGTGTCGGGACAGGCGCCTACGACGCCATGCGTGAACGTTTCGGGAATACGGTCATCGGCCTGGATTTTAACCCGGAAAAGGTCAAACAGCACCTGGACGCGGGCCGAAACGTAATACTCGGCGATTCCACAGACTGTGACTTCTGGGAAAAGGCAAAGGAGGGTTTGAGCGGCAGGATCTGCCTGGTGATGCTGACCCTTTCGAATCTTAAGGAAAACCTTCTTGTTGTGAAACTGCTTGCAGAATATAAATACCGGGGGATTATCAGTGCAGCAGCAAAGTTTGATGATGAAGTTGAAGCGCTGAAAAAAGCGGGTGTGCATGCCGCATATGACCTGTACGCAGAGTCAGGCGCAGGATTTGCCGAGCATGTGAGCAGGAAACTTGATA
>JAJRVB010000179.1 GCA_024277515.1 Nitrospirota bacterium
ATACCCCGACCATGGATTTGAGGGCGCTTTTTTCCCGGCAGCATTCTATTGATGAAGACTTTATCTCCCTGGAAGAAGTGCTGAACAGACTGACAGAAAACAAGGTCTTAAAGACACTTTTATCCGGTTTGGCGATGTGTTACGGGGTAAGGCCTGATGAGGTCTCCTTTGCCAATCACAGCCGGATGTGTCAGGGACTGTACCAGTCCGTTGCCCGTGTAAAGAACGGGGGCGCTGCCTTTGTGAAGGCCTTTGAAACACAATTCAGGAAATATAACATAGAGATTCGCTGCAGGAGTCAAATCACGGAGCTCACCGATATCAGCGGAAAAAAAGTCGGACGGTTTGTCCTGAATACAGGGGAAGAGGTGAGGGCTGAAAACTGTATCCTGACCATACATCCTGCCGGGATCCTGAAAATGCTGCCTGAAAAGTATGTGAGCAGGGCCTTTGTTAACAGGATATCGTCTTTCGAATCCTCTACAGGTTTTTTCTCTGTCTTTGCCCTGCTTGAATCTGCTGATGATGAACCTGATTTTGAAACTTCAATTTTTTCAATATTTCCTCACCATGATGTTAACCGTCTCCTTGATCCTGATAACAGGGGAGAGACCGCCCTGGTAATTATGAAATCCATAGAGCAGTCGGGGGGGAAGACTTGTCGAACGATCAATGCATTTGAACCTTCCTTTATAGAACATGTTGAACAGTGGAAAGAGTCAAGGACCGGCAGGAGGCCTCAGGGCTATAAGGACTACAAAAAAAATAAGGTCGACAACATAGTACGCCGTATCTTAACGGCATTCCCTCAGTATAAAGGCAAATTAAAGGTAATTGATTCCGCGTCCGTGCTGACTTTCAGGGATTACCTTAATAATCCCGATGGCTCTGCATACGGGATAAAGCAAAAAATGAATCAGTTTAATCTGCTCGGTAAACTCCCTCTTCATAACCTGTATGCAGCCGGACAAAGCGCGCTCCTGCCGGGCATAATCGGCGCGATGATGTCATCTTTTCTTGTGGGAAGATCAATCCTGGATGAAAAATCATATAATAAATTTCTATTGAAAAATCTGGACCGATGAGAAGAGTTGTCATTACAGGACTTGGTGTTATTTCTCCATTCGGAGCGGGAGTGGGGTCACTTGTCAACGGCTTGGAGTCCGGCAGGAGCGCGGTCTGTTACATGGATGAATGGGCCGGGTACTGCGGCATGAACAGCCATGTGGCAGCGCCGTCAGAGCTGAAAGATGAGAAAAAGATCCCCCGGCAGCAGCGCCGCTCCATGGGGCGCATGAGCATATTCGCCGCCCAGGCCGCTGAACAGGCGGTTGCCGATGCCGGCATCGATCTGTCCGGGATGCGTTCAGACAGGATGGGCTGTATCATCGGGTCTACGACCGGAAGCGCCATAAGTATAAGCCGGGCCTTTGAAACAATGCTCTTCAAAAAGGACCTGAGTCTGCTGCCCGCGTCCATGTTTTTTCAATGCATGTCCCATACCGCGGTGATCAACGTTGCCCAGTATCTGGGCCTTACAGGATATGTGATGGCTACATCAGCTGCCTGTGCATCCGCCCTTCAGGCAGTCGGCGCGGGATATGACCTGATACGCTCGGACAGGCAGGACATACTGCTCTGCGGCGGCGCTGAAGAGCTTCATCCTTCAGTAACAGGGTCTTTTGACGTTGTCTTTGCAACTTCAACAAAATATAACAGGACCCCGGACAAAACGCCCCGGCCGTTTGACAGAGACAGGGACGGGCTGGTCTGCGGGGAAGGAAGCGGTATTCTCGTGCTTGAGGAATACGAACATGCTGTCAACAGAAATGCCCGGATCTATGCCGAGATCACCGGATACGGCACTAACGGAAGCGGCGCTCATATCAGCCAGTCAGACTCGGGCTCGATTATTCAATGTATAAAAGAGACATTGGGAAATGCCGGAACAGACCCGGATGAAATTGACTATATCAATGCTCATGCCACAGGGACTGAACAGGGAGACAGGGAGGAAGCGGCCGCCATAAGGGAAATTTTCGGGCCTTCGGTCCCTGTAAGCAGTCTGAAAGGATACATAGGGCATACCCTCGGCGCCTCCGGCGCCATTGAACTCATCGCCTCTCTGATGATGATGAAAAAAAACATGGTGTATCCTACTCTAAACCTGGATGAAGTCAGTCCGGATTGCGAAGGGGTTGGTCATGTGAAGAGACCGCTTGGGAAAGAAGTGAAAACATTGCTAAAGAACTGTTTTGCCTTCGGCGGTATCAATGCAGCACTGGTCTGCAAAAAACTCATTTCATGATTTGGTAATGGTTGTATTATAATAAAAAGCTTTTAATCCGAATAATGCAATAAGAAAAATGGAGGTGTTGTGAAAGTAAATAATTTTTCCGCCCCGGCGGATCCGCCTGAGGAGGACGATACCTTAGACGCAATATTAAACAATCTGAGCGTGTATGTTTTTATTCAAAGCATTGCGCATATTATCTTATTAATGCATCGAGTTAATTATTTGATTGAACAATATCTCCATTTCTCGGGTATACACATTTCATAATCAGGAAGAACGTCATCTTTATCAGGAGGGCACATGAACGAGCAGGAAATTATTGATATAACAAACAAGGTCTTTGAAGAATCCTTTGAGATAGAAAAAGAGCGGTTAAAGCCTGAGGCGCATATCTTTACGGACCTCGGACTCGACAGCCTTGACATTGTGGACCTCGTGGCCGAGCTTCAGAAGAGTTTTGGCGTGAGCATACGGAATGAAGAAAAAGTAAGAGATATCCGTACATTGCAGGATGTTTACGGGTTCATTTCCGCAATAAAGAAAGATAATGAATGAAACCGGGAGCCATTGCGGAAAATGAATTATTTTAAGATCTTTTTTTTGAACCTTTATTCCTACACTCTCTTTCTGGTATATTCTGCCCTGTTTATTCCTGTTTTGATACTCGTTGTCCTTGTTTTATCCATATTTATGGACCGGCGCGGCACCATGAGACGGGTGCGCCGCGCAATCGGGTGGTGGGGCCGGGGCATTACATTGATCCCTTTCCCGCTTATCAGGGTCTGTTACGAGGACCGGTTCAGGGACAACCCCGGGGAACCCTATATATATGTGTGCAACCACAGGAGCACGTCGGATGGTTTTCTGATGTCAGTGCTGCCGATTGAGGCGGTCCAGGTTGTGAATATCTGGCCGTTCCGTATCCCGGTGATCGGCTTTTTTGCGCGGATCGCGGGATATCTGAATGTCAGGATGATGAGTCCGGAAGAATTTTTCGGGAAGGCCCTGACATTGCTGAATCAGAATGTTTCGATTATTTTTTTCCCTGAGGGAACGAGGGCTACGGGTAAAAAAATGGGGAACTTTCATAGCGCAGCGTTTCGCCTTGCATTAAAATCAAGAGTATCGATTGTGCCGCTTTGCATTACCGGAAATGAAACCATTATGCCAAAGGGCTCACTCGTGCTGAGACCGGGGACGGTCCGGGTGCGGAGGCTGCCCGCAATTACCTGGAGCGAATACAGGGATCTGAATGTTTATAAGCTGAAAAACAGGGTGCGTGAAATCCTGGGACGGGAGCTGGCCCTTATGGAGAGCGGGGCATGATGGATTTTTATCAGTTCAGGGGAACCGAGTTCTCGGGGCCGGCAGAGATCAGGGCGGTTCAGGAGCGGCTGTTTAAAAACCACCTGAATTATATTGCCGTGCATTCGCCGTATTACCGCCGGGTACTGAGCGGTTTTGATACGGACAGGGCAGCGCTCGCAAACCTGAGCGACTTGCCCTTTACCGACAAATCGGCATTCGAGAAACACAATGAGGAACTGCTTGCCGTGCCCATGACAGAGGTCAGGGACATTGTCCTGTCTTCCGGAACAACCGGCAAGCCGACAAAAATAATGTATACTGAAAGCGATCTTGTGCGTCTCGCATACAATGAAGAGATCTCTTTTGCCGGGTGCGGGATGACATCAGAAGACATTGTGCTCCTTACCTGCACTATGGACAGGTGTTTTGTCGCGGGACTGGCGTATTTTCTCGGAATCAGGGCGCTGGGCGCTGCCGCGGTCAGAAACGGGCTGAGCAGTTTTGCGAGTCATCTCGAAATTATTGAGCGGATGAAACCGACCGCTATTGTCGGAGTTGCATCTTTTTTGCATAAGCTGGGAGAGTATATGAAGGCCGAAGGCATCGAACCCCGGGGGGCGGGTGTGTCCAGGATGATCTGTATTGGTGAGCCGGTCCGGGACAGGGACTTCTCCCTTCTGAAAATGGGACAGTACCTGGAAGAGGAGTGGGGTGCAGAGGTTTACTCCACATATGCTTCGTCAGAAACAATCAC
>JAJRVB010000180.1 GCA_024277515.1 Nitrospirota bacterium
CAATATAATCCCGTTTCGCCTTTTATCAAAAGGACAGGACAGTTCTTCTCCCTTTATGCCCGCAAAAAATCCAAGGCGATAGAATCCGGAATAATTTACCGGGGACAGGCTCTCTACTCCTCCTACCAGCACAGACTTAATCCTTCCAAGTTTTATATAGTCAATGGCATATTTCAATGCATCTATGCTTGAACTATACCCCGTGGCAATTGTGGTGTTGAATCCCTGAATATTAAATCTGATAGACACCTGACTCGACGCTGCGTTCATGACTGTTCCGGGAAAGAGAGAAGCATCCGTAAATCTTGGACCGTCATATATGGCTCCCTTATCAAATTCAGCAACGTTCCAGAGTGAAGATAATGTAGTACCTGTACAAACTCCTATATCATCGGTGTTTTTATGAGTAATTATTAAACCAGCATCGTCAATCGCCAATTTTGCAGCAGAACATAATAATCGAGAAGATCTCTCAAGGTTTCGCAACCCTTTTGGGCCCAAAAAATACGATGGATTAAAGTTGTCAATTTCTCCTGCCTGTTTACACTTAAACCTGCTCGTATCAAACCGTTCAACAGGCTTGATCCCGGAGCGTCCCGCTTTTAACGCATCCCAGAAGGCTTCCTTGCCGATACCATTCGGCGCGATCACTCCAAGACCGGTAATCACTATTCGTCTCCGGTCCATCATCCTAAACCATACTCAGTCCGCCGTCTATCACAAACGTCTGGCCGGTGATATAGGCTGAATCTTCACTGACGAGAAATCCGACCATCTTTGCTACTTCTTCAGGACGGCCAAATCTGCTCAGAGGTATCTGCTTTTTTATTTCTTGCATGTACTCCTCGTTCAAGTCCTTCAGCATTTCCGTATCAATAAACCCGGGCGCCACTGAATTGACCCGGATGTTGTAGGCTCCAACTTCCTTTGCAAGTGATTTTGTGAATCCGATTACTCCTGCCTTTGAAGCTGCGTAGTTTGTCTGCCGCGCGATACCGGTAAGACCGCTCACAGAGGTTATATTGATGACAACTCCGCTCTTCCGTTTTATAAAATCCACAATCGCCGCCCTTGTAAGATGAATGGTCCCCTCCAGGTTCGTGCTGATCACATCATGCCAGTCGTCAGGCTGCATCAGGGCAAGGGCCTTGTCTTTTATCACCCCCGCATTATTGACAATGATATCCACCCTGCCGAATAACTCTCTGGTCGCATCCACCCATGATTTGACAGCGCTGTAATCCCTTATATCTACCTTAAAGGGTCTGGCCTGAACTCCGGCCTCTATTAATTCTTTCTCAAGGTCTTGAGCCGCCTTGTCGTTTCGTACATAATTAAAGCTTATATTCATGCCCTCGGCAGCCAGCTCGAGCGCAATCGCCCGGCCGATTCCCCCGGTAGCGCCGCTGATGATCGCCGTCCCTGCATCCTGTGTCACGTTTTATAGCCTGTATCTGTCACTAACTGGACAAGTTTGGAAAATTTCAGGTTAAATAAAATCAATAAATAATGAAGAGTATTATCTGATAATGATGATTTGTTTATAAGAAACTCCCGGATAGCCAAATGTGTATTTTCGGCACATTAATGATTGATAGTATAAAATTATTTATAAATGCGGCAGTTAAAATGTAAAAATAATTACAATGTCTTAATTATTAACAATCTACCCGGTAAAAATCAAGTAAAATTACACATCCTGCTGCAGATTATGGATCCTGATCAATTTACAAATATTATTGATGACAAATCTCTGCCTGTTATTCCCTTTTTAGAAGCATGTAGAGTAAGATATAAATTGACTATGCCGTTACTTTAACATATAAAAATGCAAAGGAATGTTTGACATGAATCTGACGTGTAAAGAGTGCAAGGGAAAATTAACTCTGAAAATCGGTTGAAAGGGTGTGTCACTGCGCTGCATGGATTGCAGCAGAAACTATCCGGTCGAAGAGTATATTGATGAAATGGACGCCTCGTTCTGGCAGCAGCTGTCTCACCGTTCGTGCGACAGGGTATAAGAAGCCGGCCAGGAAAATTCGCCTTTTTTCATAAAATCTCCCGGTCAAGTATTGACAATTAAAATCAATTTCCTTTATCATTTAATGTTTATATCTCAATGCATCACTCTTATAGAGAGGAAATATGAAAACTTTATTTGCTAAAAAATCGGAAGTTTCACAAAAATGGCTCGTCATAGATGCTGATGGCATGGTGGTCGGCAGGCTTGCCTCGCAGGTCGCCAAGATACTCAGGGGGAAGCATAAACCTGTTTTTACCCCTCACGTTGATACCGGTGATTTTGTCGTTATTGTAAACGCGGACAAGGTGCGCTTCACAGGCAACAAACTCGCGGACAAGGCATACTTTCACCATTCAGGTTATCCGGGAGGGATCAAAAAAGAGGTCGCAGCGGACATCATGAAAAAGGCCCCCGAACGTATCCTCTTTTCCGCAATCCGCGGTATGCTGCCAAAAAACAGACTCGGGAGACGTCAGTTAAGCAAATTGAAATTATACAGTGGACCGGAGCATCCCCACAAGGCACAAAATCCGGAAACGCTTAATATTAATATTCAGTAAGGAGCTTTTAAATATGGCAGATATTCAATATAATGCAACAGGCAGAAGAAAAACTTCCATCGCGCAGGTCTTCATGACTCCCGGCACAGGGAATATTACGGTGAACACAAAAACACTCAACCAGTATTTCCCGCATGAAACAATGAAAATGATTGTCCAGCAGCCGCTGCATGTTGCCGCGGTTACCGGTAAATACGATATAACCGTCAGGGTCAAGGGCGGCGGATACAGCGGGCAGGCGGCTGCAATACGGCACGGCATCTCAAGGGCCCTGGTATCGGCCAATTCCGATTTCAGGGGAAAGCTGAAAAAAGAAGGACTGCTCACAAGAGACCCGAGGGCCGTAGAGCGGAAAAAATACGGTCAAAAAGGCGCAAGGGCACGCTTCCAGTTCTCAAAGAGATAATTTTTCGGATTCACAATACCTGCTTTTTTCTTATTGCATTGTCTGGGTGAATTAGATGCTGAAAGTAGCCATTTTAGGCGGAAGTGGATATACAGGGTCTGAACTTTTACGGTTGCTCCTTATGCACCCGCAGGCAGAAGTAACCGCTGTCACGTCTGAGCGTTCATCAGGCCTTTTGATTTCCGACACATTCCTGAATTTCAGAAACCCTGCCCTGAAATTTGAATCATTACACTTAAAAGAAATTTCAAAAAAGGCTTCACTCTTTTTCCTCTGCCTGCCTCACAAGACATCCCAGGAGACAGTTGCATTTCTGCACAATGCAGGCAAAAAGGTTATTGACCTTTCCGCGGATTACCGGCTGAAGAGTGCAAAGGTTTACAGGGAGTGGTACAAGATCCCGCATCTCTACGCCCCCCTTCTGAAACAGGCCGTTTACGGCCTGCCTGAATTTAACAGAAAGATGATCAGAAAGGCGTCGATCATAGCAAATCCAGGATGCTATCCCACAGGCGCGCTGCTCGGTCTCGCGCCCGTCATGGGGAAAGATTTCATACAGCCGAACTCCATTATCGTTGATTCAAAATCAGGGACGTCCGGGGCGGGAAGGAGTCCTGCACAGCCATTTATGTTTTGTGAGGTAAATGAGTCGGTAAAGGCATACGCAGTCGGTGTCCACCGCCACACCCCGGAAATTGAACAGGAATTGAGCGCCCTGTCCGGAAAAAACATCAAAATCACATTCACTCCTCACCTCATCCCCATGGACAGGGGCATACTCAGCACGCTATACGTCCGCTTAAAGAAAAAGACGTCTCTCCCGAAGGTCCAGAAACTGTATCACGAATTTTATTGCAAAGAGCCCTTTGTGAGGGTCCTGCAGAACGGAAGATATCCTTCCACAAAGGCGGTAAAAGGGAGCAATTATTGCGACATATCAGTCTTTCTCGACAAGAAGACCCTTATCATAGTAAGTGCGATTGACAACCTTCTGAAGGGCGCTTCCGGCACTGCCGTGCATAATATGAATATTATGTATGGCTTTGAAGAGACAGCCGGGTTAATGTCCTCACCAGTCTCCCCTTGATAAGGCAGGTCCCCATGAACCGGAAGATTATTGTGCCCGGGTTCAGGTTTGCCGGGATATCCGCAGGGATAAAACAGTCCGGCGATAAAGACATGGCCATGATATATTCAGAGGTCCCGGCAGTTGCAGCAGCTGTCTTTACGACAAACAGGATCAAGGCAGCGCCTGTCAAACTCGCCATTGAACACATCTCATCCCGCAGGGCCCAGGCCGTCCTTATCAACAGCGGCAACGCCAATGCATGCACCGGCAGAAAAGGCATGCAGGATGCAAGGGACCTGAACTCCGCAGCTGCAGAAGCCCTC
>JAJRVB010000181.1 GCA_024277515.1 Nitrospirota bacterium
CACTCCTGGATATTGACCGTCACGACAGAGGACGGTATGCCCGTTGAGGGCGCTGATATTTCAATAGAGGGGGACATGCCGGAGCATGGACACGGACTGCCCACACAGCCGGAGGTCACGGCAGCGCAGGTAAGCGGCACATACCTTGCCGAGGGATTAAAATTCAGCATGCCTGGCTGGTGGGTCTTGAAATTCAATATACATGCGGGTGACAGGAAAGACACGGTGTCATTTAATCTGCTGTTAAAGGAGTGAGAAGAGGATTGAAAAAAACTCTGATTACAACACTGCTCATATTCACAACAATATTGCTTGTCTATCCAAATGCATCCCGGTCCATGGACCTGCACAACTGGACTGACAATGAAAAGGCGGTGCTCAGGTCATTATGGATAGAATCACTGCCTCCCCTGCCGGATGACCCGTCAAACAGATATTCAGGTGATCCGAAGGCCGCGTCATTCGGTAAAAAGCTGTTTTTTGACAACCGCCTGAGCGGCAATCTCAAGGTGTCATGCGCAACATGCCACCCAGCCAATATGAACTTTGCCGACAACCTTCCCCTTGCTCATGGAATGGGCACGATGACACGGAGGACCATGCCGCTTATAGGGACGGCATACTACACATGGCTGTTCTGGGACGGGCGAAAGGACAGCCTCTGGGCCCAGGCCCTCGGGCCGATCGAGAGTCCTGTGGAACACGGGTTTACAAGGACACAGGCCGCCTCAATTATTCTTAAGTATTACAGGCCTGATTATGAAGCAGTATTCGGGCCGCTTCCCGTGCTCATAAAAAAAGACCTCCCTCCCTCTGCGAAACCTTCAATGAACGAACCTGCCGCCCTTAAGGCATGGATTTCGCTGCCTGTTGAAAAGAGGGACGCTGTTACACGGATTTATGCCAACATGGGGAAGGCAATTGCCGCGTTCGTGCGGACCATCGTCCCGGACAAGGCCCGTTTTGACGACTATGTTGAAGCAGTGATGAAAGACGATCCATCAGGTATGATGAAGGCATTGACCAACGAGGAGGTCAGGGGATTACGTCTGTTCATAGGAAAGGCCGGCTGCACAAACTGCCACATCGGCCCCCTCTTTACAAATGGTGAGTTTCATAATATCGGGGTGCCTCAGCCGTCAAGCCTTCCTCCTGATAATGGGAGGTCTGATGCGATAGCGATGGTGCTTGCCGATGAGTTCAACTGTATGAGTGTCTACAGTGATGCGGAGCGTGCTGACTGCGCTGAACTCCGCTTTATTGACACGGCAACCTATAAATATATCGGGGCATTCAAAACCCCGACTCTCAGAAACGTGGCTGTGCGCCCTCCGTATATGCATGCCGGACAGATACCGACATTAAGAAAGGTGCTTGAATTTTACAGGGACCTGAAACCAGGTCAGAGGAGTGCGGACCTTGAGCATGGAGACCTGAATGACCTGGAACTGCAGCAGATAGAAGCCTTCCTCCGGACACTCAACAGCCCGTTGAAGTTTGTGCAATAAAGATAATTTGGCCACGGATAACCACGGATATATGACAAAGAATAAGACAGGATGAACAGGATTCACTGGATAATCAAAGAGACAAATGAAAATCCTGTTTATCACGTTAATCCTGTCAAAATGTTAATCCGTGCAGATCAGTGGCTGATTGCCGTTTTTTATGATAAGTATCATACCTAATCTCATCAATAAACAGTATTATTTTCTATCATGAGTGAAAAAAAGTCAGGTAGTATGCAGAAGGTCATCATCGCCCTGCTCATTATCGGCGCGATAGCCGCATTCAGGATATTCAATCTTGGCGACTACATCTCGCTTTCTTACATCAAGGAATCACAGGAGCGCTTTCAGGAACTTTACCGGCAAAACAGAGCATCCGTAATCGCCGTATATATGCTGATCTATATTGTTTCCACTTCACTCTCATTGCCCGGCGCCGCAGTGCTGACGCTTGCTGCCGGGGCATTGTTCGGCCTTGTAACCGGCACTATAGTCGTTTCATTCGCCAGCACCATAGGCGCGACACTGGCATGTGTTGTCGCACGCTTTGTGCTGCGGGACTGGGTGCAGGGGAAGCTGGGAGACAGGCTCAGGACTGTTAACGACGGGGTTGAAAAAGAAGGGGCGCTTTATCTGTTTACGCTCAGGCTGATACCTGTCTTCCCGTTCTGGCTGATCAATCTCGGGATGGGGATGACAAAAATGCCGCTGAAGACCTTTTACTGGGTGTCCCAGGTCGGGATGCTGGCAGGGACCATTGTATATGTAAATGCAGGCAGGGAACTGGGTAAGATAGAATCTCTTTCAGGAATTTTATCACCGACCCTGATTCTGTCTTTTGTCCTGCTCGGCCTGTTTCCACTGATTACAAAAAAGCTTATGGGAATGTATAAATCAAAAAGAGGGTTCAAGGGGCCAGGGGTTCAAGGGTTCAAGTGACATAATGGAAATCTTTTATTTGCCCTCTTTAATAGAAGGAGATAAATATGCCAAAGTATGATTTTGATATAGGGGTAATCGGGGGCGGGGCAGGGGGGTTGACAGTGGCCTCCGGCGCGAGTCAGTTTGGCGCAAAGACCCTGCTGATAGAAAAGGAGAAGGAGCTTGGGGGGGACTGCCTTCACTATGGTTGTGTCCCGAGCAAGACGCTGATCAGAACGGCCCGTCTGTATCACCTTATGAAACATGCGGACAGATTCGGCCTGCCTTCGACTGATATTAAGCCGGTTGATTTCAGGGACGTGGCAAAGAGGATAAGTTCCGTGATAGCTGCTATTCAGAAGCATGATTCTGAAGAAAGGTTCTGCAAGCTCGGGGTCAGGGTAGAATTCGGGGACCCGGAATTCAGTGATGAACACTCAGTCAGGATAAAGGGGAAAACATATTCTGCGGGCAAGTGGGTTATTGCTACCGGTTCGTCCCCGTCTGTTCCTCCACTGGAGGGTATCGACAAAACCCCTTACATGACGAACAAGGAAATATTTTCGCTCGAAAGTCTTCCGAAATCAATGATAGTAATCGGTGCAGGTCCTATAGCGATTGAAATGGCACAATCATTTTCCAGACTGGGCACCGAAGTTTCGGTTATTCAGCGGAGCGGCCGGATATTGAGCAAGGAAGACAAAGACATGGCTGATATTGTAATGAATGTACTGGATGCTGAGGGTATAACATTCTATCTGAATGCGGGACTGGTAAGTGTAAAAGATCTCGGGAATGAAAAAGAAGTTGTAATAAAGAAAAAAGATGGAAAGACAAAAAAGCTGAAGGCCGGACAGATCCTTGTGGCCCTCGGGAGAAGTGTGAACATTGACGGTCTCGGGCTGGATAACATATCCCTTGACTTTGACAAAAAAGGCATAAAGGTGGACAGCCGCATGCGTACGAACCACAAGCACATCTATGCTGTCGGAGATGTAACGGGTGCATATCAGTTTACACATGCCGCCGGATATGAAGGAGGCATCGCGCTCAGCAATGCTGTTTTGCACCTTCCCAGAAAGGCGGACTACACGTATCTGCCGTGGTGCACATATACCGACCCTGAACTCGCGAGCATCGGCATGAACGAGAAACGCGCAGACGAGGCGGGCATTGAATATTCCGTATGGAGAGAGGAGTTCAGCGCGAATGACAGGAGCCTTGCTGAAGGGGAAGAAACCGGCGTGGTCAAACTTCTTATTGACACTAAAGGCAGGCCGCTCGGTGCTCAGATACTCGGCCCGCACGCCGGGGAGCTCCTGAGTGAATGGGTTGCGGTCATGAACGGAGGGGTGAAGCTGTCAACCCTTGCATCAGCGGTCCACGCCTATCCTACTCTGGCAGAGATCAACAAGAGGGTGGTGGGGAATTATTTTTCAGGGAAGATCTTTTCTGAAAAGGTAAAGAAGACGCTGAAGTTTTTCTTTCACCTCAAGGGAAGGGCGTGTGAGTGTAAATAATTAAGCAGTGGAAAGAGGATATCATATGGGCGATGTTAAAGATAAGACGGAATTCCTGAAGGACTACTACGGCAAGGTCTTGCGCGGGATGCAGGACCTCAAGACCAGCGCCTGCTGCTGCAGTGATGAATTGATGCATCCAGCGGTCCGCGAGATTGAGAGCCAGCTTGATGAAGAAATACTGACAAAATTTTATGGGTGCGGTTCTCCCATCCCCCCTG
>JAJRVB010000182.1 GCA_024277515.1 Nitrospirota bacterium
CACTGGCCGGGGAATATCAGGGAACTTGAAAATGCCGTAGAGCATGCATATATACGTTCAAAGACTAACAGGATCGATTTTGAATCTCTGCCGCTCTCAATATCCGGCAGCTCTCCACAGGAGGCGCCTCAGGCCCCGCCCGAGAGTCTCCCGGCCGGCAAAGAGGAGATGGAGAGGGTTTTTATAGAAAAAGTGCTTAAAAAACACGGTGGCAATAAGACTAAAATTGCTGAGGAACTCGGTGTCAGCCGGACTACCCTCTGGAGAAAACTGAAAAGACATAATTTAGATGCTTAGCGTAACAGTTGTGAAACGTTTCCCTTTATTTGCGTTGCAAGTTTGAAACACCCTGAAACACTTGCTCTCCTCTGAAATGTAATTCACTCACCTCATTCCACAATTATTCCATATAATTCAAAGAGTTGCCAGGTTTTAAACTCCGTGGCATCAGACTTGCGTTATGAAATAACCGAAGGGTTTTTCGATTCCCTTAAAGGAACGCAGATCTTTCCTTGCGACAATTGGTATATCTAACGAAAAAACTGCCGGTTTTACCGGCTTAATGGACCATGGATAATAATGGTCCTATTATACGTCTTGAAGGAGGCATAATATGAAAAGATTTATTGTTTTTCTTCTCCTTTTTTCTCTCGTTATTCCTGCAGGTTCTTACGCAGTAACCGAGGGAGAACTCGAACAGAAGATCCAGGATATGAACGATCAGCTTGATGACCTGAAGAAGCAGATGAAGAAGATGAAGACCCAGGAGAGGTTCCAGGACAAGAGGGTTGCTGCGGTGGAGGAAAAGACCGATGATGTGGAAAGTAAATGGTCATGGCTTACTATCGGCGGCGAGTACAGGTTCAGGATTGATTCTCTGAAGGGCAAGACGCATGATTATATGCAGTATGATTCGTCAGCCAAGTATTCAGTCCCTGATTACCCGATGCCGGGTATGACCACGCTTTTTCGCTCGGCGCCGGTGGAGGAGTACAAGACAAAGAACGATTCCGTAATGTTTAACCGTTTCAGGCTAAAACTTAATGCACAGGTTTATGAGAACCTTTCGGTAAAGACCCGTTTGTCAATGTACAAGGTCTGGGGACATGGCTCCATGTCACCCGTACAGGGCAGCTACTTTGCGGACAGGGCCATGGGCGCATTTGACGGCACAGTAGGCTATGTGCCTCAGGATAGTGTCCTGAGGGTTGACTATGCCTTTGCCACATGGAGCAATATTGCCGAGACCCCGGTATGGTTTTCAATCGGGAGAAGATACTCCACGCAGGGAGTGCCCACAAATCTGAGGCAGAATACTGAAAAGATCGGGACCGCAGGCGTGGCCGGACACATAATCGATTACGCATTTGACGGATTGACCATTGGATATGCACCGTATATTGAAGCCCTCCCCGGGGCGTATGCCAAGTTTTGTTACGGCAGGGGATATGACAGCGGTTTCAAGACCACTGCCCCGGGCTCCAATGTCCCCAGGGACACGGATTTTGCAGGTTTCTTTATTGATCCCATTTATACGGACAACCTCAATATCGAATTTCAGTTTGTGAGGGCATCCAATATATTCGATACCCTCCCTGACGCGGGGGTATCTACCAACCTGGGTGATATTGACAATTTCGGAGCTTATATCAGCGGCAAGTTTGAGGACCTGGGCGGTGGCGATCTAAACCTCTTTGTATCCGGGGCAATGAGCAAGACACACCCGAATGAAAACCTCTACGAGCTGCCCTTCTTTTCCATGGATGGCGGCACAACATGGCAGAACGCCGGTTACGGACTGCTTTATGATGACAGCGATCCCATGACGGCCGGGGGTCAGGGTAGTGACAGCCACAGCGGCAGCTCGGTTTATGCAGGCGCAAGATACGACATAAAGAAGACCGGAACAAAGCTGGGATTTGAATACAACTACGGTTCAAAATACTGGATAACCTTTGCGCCGGCTGCTGATGACCTCTGGACGAGCAAACTCGGGACGAGGGGATCGGTATATGAGGGTTATATCATACAGGAACTGCCCGGTACGCCTGTTGCAAAGTTTGGAAGGGCATATGTCCGGCTCGGTTATCAATACTACCAGTTTAAATACACAGGGAGCAACAGCTGGATTGGGGAACCCAAGGCGATTGATGACTTAAACACAACGGATGCGTCAGGCACTCAAATGTTTGCACCCCTCAAGAATGCACAGGATATCTACCTGACACTTGACGTGTCTTTCTAACAGACTGCAACTGTTTGATTACAGAGGGGGAGGGGCTTGCCTCTCCCCCTGAATTAATGTATAAGTAACTTGACAGGAAATGTTCTATGGCGATGAGACACTCAAAATATTTATCCATTATTATAATGCTGTTATTATTTTTCCAGGCAACAAATCTTTTTTCTGCGGCTGCACTCGAAAAGGCAAAAGATTTTGAACTGAAAGACCTTGATGGAAAGACCTACAGGCTTTCGAGCCTGGAAGGGAGAGTCGTTTTGCTTAACTTCTGGGCGACATGGTGCAAGTACTGTATTAAAGAGAACCCGTCGCTCGACAGGTTGTATAATAAATTCAAGGATAACGGACTTATTGTCCTCGGTATCTCCGTAGACAGATCGGATTTGACAGTAAAAAACTTTCTTCAGGAGAATCCCGTGTCTTATCCCGTGCTGATGGATTCAAAAGGGGAGGTGTTTGTCAAGACTTACACTGTAGTAGGAATCCCTGCAACATTTCTGATCAATAAAGAAGGATACGTAGTCAGAAAACTCATGGGCGAACAGGACTTTGACTCCGGGAAGTTTGTGAAAAGCATAAATGCATTGCTGCTGGACGGGGTATGACGAAAGATGAAAAAGGCATTGATGTTTCCGGTATTTCTTTTGTTATTGCTCTCGGGGTGTGCGCCTTCCACTTTTATAGTCAGCAACGGGATCAGGGCGTATTACTTCGGAAGTGAGAGCAGGGGAGCCTATAAGATGCTGTGTGAAAGCGGTGACCTTGAAAAGGTGCTGAGAGACGCGGAATTGCCTGAGGAGATCAAAAAAGACGTTTTTGAATATGTCTGCACAGAGTCCCGTTCAAATAAAAAAGTGATTTCCTTGTATACATTTCTCACGCCGGAAGAAAAGAAGAGCCTGAAGCGGGCATTTGTGAGGCACAACTATACAATAAATTCCGTCCCATGCTGAGGCGGTTAAGATTGTTCTCCAGTGGGGGAACCGGAAAGGAGGTGAATAAATGAAAGGCGCGAGATTGATTGTAATTATGCTGCTTGTTTTATTATCAGCTGCAGGGATTGCATATTCAGCGGATGCGGATAAGGGAAAGGGCCTGTTTAATGATACCAAGTTAGGCACTAACGGCAAAAGCTGCAACACATGCCATTCTGGTGGCAAAGACATTGACGGCAGCAAGAAGACCTTTGAGATCCTGGGTGAGCAGATTAACAGTATCAGTGAAGCTGTTAATTTCTGCATTGAAAACGCCCTGGACGGGAAGGCTCTTGACAGCAATTCTGAAGATATGAAGAGTATCGTATCTTATATTAAGACACTGAAAGGTAAAAAAGTTCAGAAAAATGTTACGCCGGGGTATTAAATGACCGGGGGGCATTATATCGCCCCCTTCATTTAACCTTTTTTGATTGATTGTTCAGCGTAAATTAAACTTTTTCAGCCAGTCGTTATAACTTTGCGGCGGTTCAGGCACATGCAGCCCGAGCATTAAGGATTGATCTTTTGAGGGACTCCTCAAAAACCACCTGATTTCACAATTCAGCTGTATTGCTTCGCCGTCAGGCAGTTCAATTGCGAGTGTGACATGCTTATGTGGAGAAAAAGTGCGGTCTGTTTTTATTACGGTGGTTATCATTGACGCAACACCCTCTTCAGATACATTGCCTATCACTCCCTCGAAATTTTTGCCGTCAACCGTGATAGTTGCGTGCAGACTGATAAAGAACCTCCTGTGCTTTCTTCTTTCCATAGCACTTAACCCCTATTCGCCGGCCGGAAGCTGGACTATCTGAAACCAGTACTGGGCCAGCGTGGTTATGACGAATACCATGCCTTCAAAAGAGACCGGCTTTGTGATGAACGAGTTTACTCCGAGATCATAGCTCTTGTAGATATCTTCATCAGCCTTGGATGTTGTGAGGACCACAATCGGGATCTGTCTAAGGTCAGGGTCTGCCTTTATTTCTTTCAGCGCTTCGCGGCCGTCCTTTTTCGGCATGTTCAGATCAAGAAGAATCAGTCCCGGGCGGGGGGCGCTGGCCGGGTCCTCGTACTTGCCCCTGTGGCAGAGATAATCAAGCAGTTCCTCTCCATCTTCTACAAAGCGCAGTTCATTTGCGAGACGCGCCTCTTCAAACGCCTCTTTTGTCATCAGGCGGTCGTCCTCATCGTCGTCTGCCATTAAAATGATTATTGAGTTTGCATCTTCATTCATTTTCCCCCTCCTTATTATGATTATCAGGGAACAGGTGTTTCAGTTTTGTTACCCATTATGTTGTCCAGAATCTTTCTTCCCACTCCTCTACCTTCTTTTTCTGCTGCCAGCATTTCAGTGATGTCATCCGTAGGCAGGGGCCTGCTGAATAAATAGCCCTGAATTTCATTGCATCCGTAGTCCTGAAGATACCTGAGCTGCTGTCCTGTTTCAACGCCTTCTGCTATGACGAGCATCTTTAAATTCCTGGCCAGTGAGATTATTGCACGTGCTATGAGCGCTTCCTCCGGATCGGCGCTGATCTCACTGGTAAAGGAACGATCAATCTTGAGGGCATGGATCGGGAAGCGCTTCAGGTAGCTGAGAGAGGAATAGCCAGTGCCGAAGTCATCAAGAATCATTCTCATTCCCATGTCCGCAAGTTCTGACAGTGTGAGCAGGACCGTTTCCGTATCTTGCATTATTGCGCTTTCCGTAATTTCTATCATCATATCATTCGGGTTGATGCCTGCTTGACTCAGGCTTTCAGAGATGCTCTTCACCAGGTTCCTGTGCTGAAAATGTCTGCTCGAAATATTTACTGATATCGGGATATCCTTATGCCCGGCATCCTTCCATATATTGCACTGTCGGGATGCTGTCTTAAGTACCCATTCGCTCATAGGAAAGATGATCCCTGTCTCCTCTGCCAACGGGATGAATTTGACAGGAGGGATTAATCCCTTTTCAGGATGATCCCATCGTATCAGTGCCTCGAGGCCGGTTATCTTTCCTGTTGTTATATCAAATTGCGGCTGATAGTGGAGTACAAGTTCATCATTTTCAACCGCCTTTCTCAGGGTGTTTTCGAGGGTGAGTTTTTCAAAGGCAGAGGCGTTCATGGCCTGCCTGTAATACTGATAGTTGTTTTTCCCCTGCTCCTTGGCGTGGTACATTGCCGCGTCCGCATTTTTGAGCAAGTCATCAACATCCCTGCCGTCCTGGGGGAATATGGATATCCCGATGCTGGCGGTGATGAATATCTCGGTCCCCTCAAGCGTGAAGGGCAGGGAAAGTACATCGATAATGCGCTGGGCCACTTTTGCGGCATTCTCGACGTGCTTGACCTCATGAAGCAGCACGGTGAATTCATCTCCTCCCAGGCGGGCGAACATATCTTTGATGGTCTGACGCGCAACAGAGTCACTCTTGCGCATGGTGCTATGGAGGCGCTCGGTAATCGCGATCAGGAGCCTGTCGCCTACGGCATGGCCGAATGTATCATTTATCCGTTTGAAATTATCAATATCAAGAAACATTATTGCAAACATGCTTTCGTGCCGTTCTGCCTGCGAGATTGCCTGAAACAGTCTGTCAAGAAACAATGTCCGGTTCGGCAGTCTGGTCAGACTGTCATAATATGCCATGCGGAACACGTCCTCTTCATTTCGCTTCCGCTCGATGGCGTAGCGTATGGAGCGTTCCAGCAGGGGGGCATTTATGTCTCCTTTTACAAGATAGTCGGCAGCGCCGGCCTTCATTGCCTGTATATCTGTCTCACGGTCACCCTGTCCGGTAAGGAGAATGAAAGGGGCCCTGCTCCCGTTCGCGGCAGCTTCAGTCAGGAGTTCCAGCCCAGTCTTCTCTCCAAGCCTGAAATCGAGAATATAGACATCATGCCTGTTTTCGGCAATGCTCCCGAGGGCCTCCTGATAGGTGGAAATCCACTCCAGCTCATGACCAAGATTTTCCGCTTCAGCGAGGATGTCCCGCGTCATTACAAAATCATCTTCATCATCGTCAATTAGCAGTATTTTAATCAGTTCATTATCCATTGCATTGTCCTATGCGGTTACACTGTTGCGGTCTTTGTCTATCTGCTGTTTTACCGGCAGTGTTACGATAAATTTCGATCCGTTTCCAGGAGAACTTTTTGCCGTAATAGTCCCCCCATGCCTTTCGACAATCTTGTGGCACAGGGACAATCCGATCCCGGTCCCATCATATGTATTCTGGCTGTGCAGTCTCTGAAATACCTTGAAAATACGATCATTGTATTTTTCGTCAAACCCGATCCCGTTGTCCTCAAACGTCAGCTGACAGAAGGCATTATCAGAAACATTATTGCTTGTGCCTGTCCCTGTATCACGAACAAATGTGCCGGATACCTTAATTGCGGGACTCTCGCCCTCTTTTCTGAACTTCAGGGCATTTTCTATCAGGTTCTGAAACAACTGCTGTAACTGAATCGGGTCGCCGCAGAGTGTAGGCAGTTCATTAAATTCTACAACACCGCTGGTCTCTTGCAGACGGCTCTCCAGGTCTGACGCTACCTCCCTGGCAACCGAGGAAAGGTTGACCGGGACAAAAGGGTGCGCATTTTTTACTACCAGTGTAAACTTCAGCAGATCATCGACGAGCCGCTGCATCCGCCGGGCCGCCTTCAGCATTCTGTTGAGGTAATCCTGGCCCTGGTCTCCAAGTGCCTCCCTGTATTTGTTATGTAAGCGGTCACCGTATGCTGTAATTTTTCTCATGGGCTCCTGCAGGTCATGTGAGGCTATGTGGGCAAAATCCTGCAGTTCCTGATTGTACTGTTTTAACCTGGCAATGGACCGGTTAAAGTGCAGGGCCAGTGTCCCGAACTCGTCCCTGCGTGATTCATCCATTGTGATATCGAGGTTCCCCCTGCTGAAACCTTCAGCTATTGAGTTCAGTTTGTTTATTGGTGAGGTGATGGAGCAATAAATCCGGTATGAAAGCGAGACTGAAAAAATAAATATTGCGATAATAACAGTGATGATCGCCTTTTCTATAATTGCTGATTTCACTGAATTTTCATTGACCACAGCGCGTGTCTTTCCTGCCAGAATACTTACATCCCTGATGATGCTTTCGGTCTGTGTGATCAGTTTTCCAAGCCGGATCAAGGCATCGTCACTTTCAAGATTAAGGTAGTGATCAAAAAAAGGAATAATTTCTGTCTTGATCCTGCTCCATTTCGGGGTGATACGCTTATTCAGCAGAATCCGCATTCCCGGATCCGTTACCTGTGTCAGTATTTTTCTGTGTATGGAATCAAAGCCCTCAAGCCCCTCCCTTGATGTCTGTATTGAATCCGGGGTGCCCTCGTTAATGATTACCTCATTCAGGCCGCGGAGCATCATCTGCAGGTACATGGATTCATTGTCAAAGTCATTTGCCAGAGATGCCTTGCTCATCACATAATTATATCCCACCAGAACAGTCAGACCGATCAACAATAATGTTGTATTCATTGCTACTGTTGATAAGATAAGTTTTTTCCCTATAGTCATTTTTGTTTGCCCGCGTTTGCTCTAATCAGGTTTTATGCATAAAGCACTGCAAGTGATTACGATTTTTCATGATGCAATATCTTAAGACTGTAAAATCAGCCTGTTATGTCCACAGGTTCAGCTTCTCCCTGGTTCTCCTCATTCCCTTGCCTTGCCGGAAGGGTTATGATAAACGTGGTCCCGTCCCCGGGAGTACTTTCAGCTGTAATGTTGCCCCCATGACGTTCAACAATGCGTTTGCATACTGATAGACCTATGCCGGAACCTTCATATTCCTGTCTTCCATGAAGCCTCTGAAACACCCCGAAGATACGTCCTGCATATTTATTATCAAACCCGATCCCGTTGTCGCGCACCGAAATCCGGTAGGACCTATCAATACCTGTTTCATCACCATCCCCATTTAATAGTTCGGCAGAAACATTGATTGCGGGCTGTTCGTTGTCTTTCTGAAATTTCAGGGCATTTCCGATAAGGTTCTGGAGGAGCTGCCTCATCTGCAGTGGGTCAGCGCTGATAGTGGGGAGTTCATTGACACTGACCTGTCCGCCTGTTTCCTGTATCCTCACTTCGAGATCGGACAATACTTCCGAGGCCACTGTATTTAAATCTACGGGTTCAAAGGGTTTTGCCTTGGTCGCGACTCTTGAAAAAACAAGAAGTCCCTGAATGAGTTTTTGCATACGGCTCGCGGCATTCTGCATCCTCTCGAGATAGTCACATCCCTGCTCTCCCAGTTTATCAGCATATTTTGCCTTGAGCCGGTCGCCGAAAGCGGTCACTTTTCTCAATGGCTCCTGCAGGTCGTGCGAGGCAATGTGTGCAAAGTCCTGGAATTCACGATTGCTCTGCTGCAGCTTTTCTGTATAGAGCTGCAGTCTCTTTTCGGTCTCATGCTGTTGTGTCATGCTCTTGTCGAGCCTGATCAGGACGAAAATCGCAAGAAATAATCCTGCCAATGTAAGAGCAAAAGGAATTGTCGCGGAATAGCGGATTACTTTATTCAGTTTCCTGGTCCTTTCGGTGATGTCATAATAAATTTCGAATGCGCCGATAAATTTTCCATTTGACATGACCGGCACGTATGTCTCTATGACATCACTGGTAACTGTCTGCCCTTCAATGGATGCGGTGTCTTTTTTTACGAAGAGGGTGAATGGTTTGCCTTTTGCCACGATGTTATGAAAGTATTCCTTCAGGTTTTGTGACCCGATTTCTTTTTCGTTCGAAGAATACAGGATTTCTCCTGAGGGAGAAAAAATTTTCAATTTCATTAAGTGGAAATTCTCTGCATCAACTTCCACATTTTTTTTGATGTTCATTATATCTTCATGTGACACAGGCCGGCCTTGGTGAAAATACTTTGTCGAGAGATGCTGCCCAAGACGCAGGGCCTCATTTTCTGTATTTTCAATTAACAATTTTATAAAAGATGGATAAATGTGGTAAATATTAATCAGCGGAAACAGAATGCCCGCAATGAGCGTGGCAAGAAAGACATATCGTATTGCCCTGTTTTTAAACATAGTTTGCTCTCCCTGGCTATAAGAAAATATAGTATTGATTATATATATCGAGCGAAACCCAAAAAACCTTAAGTTTATTGCCTAAGGAAAAGCATGATTTTTCGACAAATGTCAATATCTTTTATGGTTGGGAAAGTGAGGCCAGAGCAGAACGGACTTAAGGGTGTGACAGGCAGGCTTAAAAAAATCAGGATTTATGTTTTTTTCATGCTGAGCACATGCATCATATTATTGAAGTGCTCGCCAATCTGGTATATGGGATCTGCAGTCGCCTTTTTGTACACCACACACTCACTGCAGTTCCCGTATTTCTGGGCAAAGGCGCCCTGGACTTCACCGTTGCAGAACGTGCCCGCGGTCTGCCAGCATCTCACCGCCTCTGTCCCGTGGCACGGGCAGTCTTTCTTGTTGCAGTCCATTTCTTCATAGCACTTTTTCAGGTGCGGGTTGGGAAACCGTACGTTCATGTCTCTGGCCTGTATGACATTCTGCATGAGGGAGCTTATTTTAGTAAGGGCGGTCTGTAGTTTCTTCCTGTTTCTTTCAATTTTTCTGTTCGATTTTTCGAGTCGTTCTGTTATCTGTTTTACTTCGGTTGTTTCATGTATTGTCAGTACATTGCCTGAAAATTGCAGCTCATCATCATCAATAGGGTATGCATTGAGTTCAAACCATCTGCCGGTCGGTTTATGCAGAAGTTCCGTACAGCCGGCATACAGGGTCATCGCCTCCAGACCGTTATCGATGATCAGGTCTTCCCATGACCTGCCGATTATTTTTTTGAATGATATCCCGGTAAAATTTTTTACCGCGAGGTTGACCCTCTTGATGATCCCGTTGCTGTCGGTCAGTATGACCATGTCCCCCACGCAGTCCATGGTTTTTTCCCACTCTTTTTTTGCCATCTCGATCTGATTCACGAGGGCATTCATGCGGATACTGTTTTTTGGAGTGCCCTCCTGTTTCGGTCCTGTATCAGGTCTCCCCTCCGCCCTTCTCCTGTCACCGTTGCCGCCCTGTTTTCCCGGAGCAGAAGGGATATTTACATTTTTGTGTTCCTTTTTATTCATCATGATGTGATGAAGCTGAGCGATAATATCATTTTTCCTCGGGGTTCCTCCATGGGGCCGCTGAGTCCATCCGGGCAGCAATGTAGCCGGCGATTGTCCCCTGCAATATAATTTATATTATTGCAATCCGTAATTGCCGTGATCGTAATTACACTTATCGGAATAGTGCTTTAAAAACTTTAGGTTGTATGATATCTGCTGCTCGTTTCTTATTAACATATAATTTCCAGCTTTTCTGAAAAGAGATGCTTCAGTTTTGATATGACCCTCGCTGTAAAGTCTTTGTCCAGCCATTTTTCAATCCCGTGTTTTTTATAAAGCAATGCTGTCTTGTTTATATAATTCATTCTGTCTATCAGGACAGTGTCTGTATACGGCATGATTCTCTTTGCGAATGCAGCGGGGTCCATGGGTAGAAGCGGTCCGACGAACACATAGGTGCTTATTCCTGATTCATGTAGTGTTTTCAGCGCATTAATACGGCTGCTGATGGCCGGGGCCTCCGGTTCAAAGATTTTTCGGATATTATCATTGTCCGTTGTTATGGTAAGACCTGTCCTGACATTTTCGAGTCCTGAAATGATATCAATATCCCGCAACACCAGAGGGGATTTTGTGAGAATATTTACGGGGAATTGAAATAACTTAAGGACTTCAAGGCATTTTCTGGTCATTTTGTATACTGCCTCAACCGGCTGGTAGGGGTCGGTCACCGAGCTTACCATAACTGTTCCTCTTTCAGCCCTTTTAAGCCTTTTTCTTAGGAGCTCATGCGCGTTTAATTTTACATCCACAAAGCTGCCCCATGGATCCGGATGCCCGGCAAACCGTTTCATAAAAGTTGCGTAGCAGTATGTACATGCGTGGGCGCAGCCAACATACGGGTTAATGCAATACTGCATCCCCGGGATACCTGACTTTGAGAGGATAGTCTTTGCGTGGATTTCAGCGATTGTTATTTCCATGGATCTATTTTATAGAGAAATGTAAAAATAAAAAATTAAAGATAAAAATTCCGGAAGGGGTTATATGATATAAATAATTTCCCTTAATTTTGATCTTTGATTTTTAATATTTTATTTTTAACTCTTGTTATTACCCTGAACCGAAAGGCTCCGATACAGGTTGGTTGTCCTTGACTTGCCCTGTGATGACCGTATAGAATCCTCAAAAAAGGAAGAGGTCTGTTACATGGAAAGTCGCGCGTATCTTGATATAGAGACTACCGGTCTAAACCCGTTTACAAACGAACTTACGGTGATCGGCATATACACGGAAAACGGAAACGGAGTGATGCAGATGGTCGGGGACGCAATAAATGCATCGGACCTTATAGAGGCCATGAGTAATGTGAGTGAGCTGTATACTTATAACGGTTCAAGATTTGATCTCCCCTTTATCAGGGAGAAGCTCAAGGTGGACCTGACAGAGTATTGCAGTCATAATGACTTAATGTATGCATGCTGGAAAAGAAACCTGAAGGGCGGCCTGAAAAGTGTTGAGAGACAACTCGGGATTGAAAGGGAGCTGACCGACGTGGACGGCTGGGTTGCCGTACAGTTGTGGCATAACTACAGGCGGTTCGGGGACCGGGAATCGCTTTCCAAATTGTTAAGATACAATGAAGAGGATGTGGTGAATTTAAAGATGCTCAGGGAGATGCTTGAATCCTGATAATTTCCTGGAGATTGACGAATGACGAGCAAGGAGTGACGAGTGACGAGTTTTTTACTTCGTAAATCGTTGTTCGTAAATCGCTATTCGTTATTCTCTTTTAAATATTCTCTTCCATCTTTCAGACTCCGCAGGGGAACGGAGCCATAAACTTCAGATTGCTTCAGGATTGGAGGAACGGAGATTGACGATTAGCGATCAAGGAGTGACGAGTTTTCACTTCGTAAATCGGTGTTCGTTAATCGCTATTCGTCATTTTCTCTTAAATCGAAGGTCAGGCAGCTGGCAATGAAGAATGATTTTTTATCAGTCGCGCTCGGGCGCATATCCGTTCTCAGGCTATCA
>JAJRVB010000183.1 GCA_024277515.1 Nitrospirota bacterium
GATGTGGAGGAAAATACTATTGTAAAGGAGTTCAGGAAGGGGTACAGGTTAAAAGAGAGGGTATTAAGGGCGGCCCTTGTAGGGGTTGCGGTAAAGAAATCCGAATCAGGAAACACAGAGACTGAAAGCCCCGGGAACAAGCCTGTGACATCTGACAGATAACAGCCACGGAACTATAAAGTTTTTTTTAATGGGAGGAAGAGATTTATGGGAAGAGTAATTGGAATTGACCTCGGCACAACCAACTCATGCGTGTCCGTGATGGAAGGCGGAGAGCCGACTGTTATAGCGAACCAGGAGGGAACACGGACTACTCCCTCAGTAGTGGCCTTTACCGACAAGGGGGAAAGACTGGTCGGGCAGGTCGCCAAGAGGCAGGCAATAACAAATCCGGAAAACACGATCTTCTCCATAAAGAGATTGATGGGAAGAAAGTTTAATTCAAAAGAGGCCGATGAAGCCAGGAAAAAGCTGCCTTACAAGATCGTAAGCGCTGCAAACGGCGATGCGCATGTTGAAGCCCACGGCAAGACATATTCTCCTCCCGAAATTTCCGCAATGATTCTCCAGAAACTTAAACAGGCGGCAGAGGATTATCTCGGCGATACCGTAACGGACGCGGTCATTACGGTCCCTGCGTATTTCGATGACAGTCAGCGTCAGGCCACAAAAGACGCCGGCAAGATCGCGGGACTGAATGTTCTCAGAATTATCAACGAACCGACCGCGGCCGCTCTCGCATACGGTATGGACAAAAAGAAGGAAGAGAAAATTGCGGTATATGATCTCGGCGGCGGGACCTTTGACATTTCCATTCTGGAGATTGGAGAAGGTGTAGTGGAAGTTAAAGCTACTAACGGAGACACATACCTCGGCGGAGATGACTTTGACATTATTATCATGGACTGGCTTGTCAATGAATTCAGGAAAGATACCGGCATAGACCTGCACAATGACAATATGGCCCTCCAAAGGCTGAAGGAAAGCGCGGAGAATGCAAAAATAGAATTATCATCCGCCATGGAAACAGAGATTAACCTGCCGTTTATCACAGCGGATGCCACAGGTCCGAAACATCTGGTCGTAAAGCTCTCCCGCTCCAAGCTGGAGCAGCTTACTGAAGACCTCATAAAGAGGACGATCGGGCCCTGCAAGACAGCCCTGTCTGATGCGGGACTTAGCGCATCAGACATTAATGAGGTCATACTTGTAGGAGGACAGACAAGGACCCCTAAAGTACAGCAGGCCGTCAAGGAGTTTTTCGGGAAGGAACCGTCAAAGGGGGTTAACCCCGATGAAGTTGTGGCGGACGGGGCCGCGATTCAGGCCGGTGTAATGAAAGGGGAGGTAAAGGACGTGCTTCTTCTGGATGTAACACCGCTCTCTCTCGGGATTGAGACCCTGGGCGGAATATTCACCAAACTCATAGAAAAAAACACAACGATCCCGGTAAAGAAAAGCCAGGTCTTCTCAACGGCTGCAGACAACCAGCCCGCTGTAACGATTAAAATATGCCAGGGCGAAAGAGAGATGGTGAGTGACAACAAACTGCTCGGCAACTTCGAACTGGTCGGTATCCCTCCTGCACCGCGGGGGGTTCCCCAGATAGAAGTCACGTTTGATATTGACGCAAACGGAATCCTTCACGTGTCCGCCAAAGACAAGGGGACCGGGAAGGAGCAGTCGATAAAAATTACCGCTTCAAGCGGCCTCTCTAAAGAAGAGATTAACAAGATGACGTCTGACGCGGAGGCCCACGCATCTGAAGACAAGAGCAGACGCGAACTGGCGGAAGTAAAAAATGAAGCAGACACACTCATATACTCGGTAGAAAAATCGCTGAAGGATTATGGCGACAAAGTGACTGAGGACGAAAAGCAGAAGATCAACACGGCCCTGGAAAAGTGTAAAAATCTGAAAGATACGACTACCGACCCTCAGGAACTTAAAAAGGCCGTTGAAGAATTAACGGCCGTCTCTCATAAAATCGCTGAAGAAATGTACAAGGCCGGAGCAGGGGCAGCAGATGCCGGGCAGTCAGCAGCGGACGCAGGAACAGGAGAGGAAGCTCCGAAAGAAAAGGAAGATGTTGTTGAGGCGGAATTCGAAGACGAGGATAAGGAGAAGAAGGAGTAAAAGCAGGTATCAGTATTCAGGGTACAGTAAAAATATTAAATAATTAATCCCTGATCCCTGACTGCTGACTGCTGATTACTGACTACTGAATTATGGCAAACGACTATTACCAGACACTCGAAATTGAGAGAAACGCATCCGATGCGGATATAAAGAAGGCATACCGGAGACTTGCATTAAAGTATCATCCGGACAGGAATCCCGGGGATAACGGCGCTGAGGAGAAGTTCAAGGAAATCAATGAAGCTTACGCGTGCCTCAGTGATCCTCATAAGAGATCCCATTATGATCAGTTCGGCACCACAGAAGACACGGGCGCGGGTTTTGGGGGATTTGGTGATTTCAGCTCAAGTTTCGGTGACATATTTGAGGACGTATTCGGAAATATATTCGGTGACTTTGCAGGAAGGCAGAGGACCCGGCCCTCAAAAGGGGCTGACCTCCGTTATGATCTTGAAGTAAATCTCAAAGATGCGGTTTTCGGCGCTGAAAAGAAGATCAAAATCCCGAAATGGGAAAACTGTTCAACATGCAGCGGGAGCGGGGCAAAGCCAGGAAAAGGCCCGACCACCTGCCGGACATGCGGGGGGACGGGACAGACAAAACTCCAGCAGGGATTTTTTACGATTGCCCGGACATGCGGCACATGCAGCGGAGAGGGAAAGATCATCACCGATCCCTGCAATAAATGCAGGGGACAGGGCAAGGTCAGGAGGGAGCGTTCAATATCTCTCAAGGTCCCGGCAGGGGTGGACACCGGAATAAGGCTGAAGGTCTCGGGCGAGGGGGAGGCCGGAAGAAATGGGGGACCAAACGGCGACCTGTATGTTGTTATCCATGTTGAACCTCATCCCTTCTTTAAGCGCAAAGACAATGACCTGCTTTGCGAAGTGCCTATCTCATTTGTACAGGCCGCACTGGGAGGAGAGATAGAAGTCCCAACAATTGAAGGGAATGAACATATCAGGATCCCCGCAGGCACACCGTCAGGCCGTGTTTTTCATCTCAGAGGGAAGGGAGTCCCCAGACTGGGCGGCTATGGCAAAGGGGACCAGTATGTGTCCGTATTCATAGACGTACCAAAAAAGCTCACGCAAAGACAGAAGGAGCTTCTAATGGAATTTGCCGAAATCAGCGGAGATGACATATCTAAAGGATTCATGGACAAGATAAAAGAGATGTTCCACACTCATTATAAAGAAGCGAAGTAACCCTGCTGTTTTTCCTCAGTTTCGGAATGGCAATAAGGCAATAACCAGCCTCAATAAATAAACCGGCATTCCGAATACAATCAAAAAGATCCCGTATTTTATAATTGGAATCCCCGGATCTTTTGCCGCTTCAAGCTGGACCCAGTATGTATGCCTGAAATATCCAAGCGCAAATCTGTCGAAACTCAGCGCTTCACCGGAATCACCCTCTGCTATCACCTTTTCTCCGCTGAATACCCTCGTACTGTATCGTGGATTCTCAAGGTTAAATACCGGCGCCTGAGCAGTGCCGCCATGATCAGTTTCAGGTGCCAGGGATACCAGGAACCTGTATGGATAGGGCATTATATCAAAGTAATCGCTCCTTCCCGGAGGAAGCAGCCGCAGGGCCATATATCCACTCTGTATCAGTCTCCCGTTTTCAAACAACTCAACGCCAGGGGCGATTCCGTAATTAAGGATGTGAAAGTAGGTCCTGCCTATTTTGACCGGTGGATATGCCCCCACCCTGTAGGCCTTGTCAAGGCCGTCAATCAGGGTTATTTCAGGCTCATGGTCAAGAAGACCATCCTGCCCGGATTTTTTGTACTGACTTTTAATACCGGGGCTTAAATCCACTACCCTGTAATTTTCACTGCTCCATGAAGGCCTGATCACGTCCCCTTCCCCCGCGAGTCTGCTGTCAAACTGCCTCACGTTAATGCTCAGGAAAAAACCGGTCAAGTAAAGCATCGCACCGGCTGAAAGCATAAGCCAGGCGACAAACCCGATCTTATTACCACTGAATCTGACCTTGATCCCCCTGATCAGATTGAGATAGCCGCTAACAAGAAAAAGAATAAACAGGGCCTGTATCAGGGAGGTTTTCTCAACCCCGGACACAAAGAAGGCAAATGCCTCATCCATCCAGATCGCCAAAGAAACATAATACACCAGCCAGCCTCCAGCCAGCCAGAGAAGGAAGGCCCTGGATGAAAGAATAGTGAACGGTAATTTTAATATTTGATAACCAATATTATTCATCGTCCGGAATTCACAAACCCCCACTTTTTTATTATCTCTTTCAGCTCTATCCTGATAAAGCCGTCACCTATATCCGCTGCAAGTGGTACAGGGTTACAGCCGCCTGCCCTGCCCAGGGTATTGACCGGAATCGGGGTGCTGCAATATAAACATACTACGTGGTCATCTCTCTGCCCGTATCCCGAGGGAGGACATATCTCGCATGCATCAAGGCAGACTGAAAGCGAATTATCAGCCTTTTTGATTACCATAACTCTCACCTCTTCTCCCTCATGCACAAAAGAAAATTTATGCAGTCTCCCGTCCATCACATCCGTGACCGGGTCCTTCAGAGGTATGACGATCACCCCATTATCCGCAACGACCGGCCTGGGTTCCGGGTCATATACCTGTAATACCTTCTCCCCGCCATATGAAAACCATGCAGAAATTATAAAGACCATAAAAAAGATCACAGGAACGGCCTTCTTCCTTCTGTCTGACAGCATGAGCGCCCTGGTCTTCCGCCTTGCAATATTTGTCCTGGCCGGGGGTTCCGGCAGGGGCCGGAAAAGAGTGTGATTGATGAACAGAGCAGGAAGAGCAAGCAGTATAAAAAGAGAGGCTATAGAGGCAAAGCCCGGACCAAAAAATGTACCTATAAAGTCCCATGTAGTCTTCTTCAGCAGTGGATGGTCAGGCACCATCAGCATTACAAATGTCTGGTGAACAAGGTCATGAATAAATTTTATAAAACCCCTCTGAACGGACGGGATGAGAGAAAGTTCCGAGATGCCTTTGATCCCGCTCCCAAACAGTTTTACCATGGCAAGAAAGAGCAGAAGCTGTGGAAAGGCAAAAAAGCTTCCGAGCCAGAACGGCTTATAAAGCCTAACAAAGGAAAATATAATAACAGCTGCAATCATGATCCCTGCTGCAGCAGATACGGCAGTCATGAAAGTATTTTCTTTTAATTCCGCAAGCTCATTCAGATAGACCGCTGATCCTGTGAAATCGGGAAGAAAAAAGATGACCGTTAGAGAAAAAACAAGGGTCCTGATAACAAACTCACTTCTCATACCGTCCCTGAAAACAAAAAGGTCGACCCCGGAAGCATGATACAAGGCAGCCCCGCTGAATATCAGAAAGAGCGCAAATGACATCGAAATTATGTTTCCGATAAAATCCCCTGAAACGGGACTTTCCGGGAACAATAAAAATGAGAGCCCCAAAAGCAGGGATAAAGAAATCCCTGTATAGAAAGACTTTGCCAAAGACTTTCTGTCATTTGAGAGAAGGTAGGAGTAAAAGACGAGCCAGACAAGACCGGCCTTAATGCCTTCCTTAAAGCCGATCAGCTGAGCTTCATAAATTATGCTGTTTATCATTAGGATTCCAGGGTTCGAGGATTCAAGGGGTCGGGGGGTCAAGTGATAAAACACAGACGTTGCTTCGTTCACTTGAACCCTTGAATCCTAGGCCCCTTTAACCCTTTCCTTTATAAATTCATCCCCGACAATATGCCCGTCTTCCATCTGCAATACCCTGTCTCCCCACTTTGAAACAAATGGATCATGGGTAACCAGGACTATCGTAAAGTGGTCTTCTCTGTGAATTGAATCAAGAAGTTCCAGAATTATTTCTGTGTTGTCGCGGTCAAGGTTGCCCGTAGGCTCGTCAGCCAGCAATATGCCGGGACTGTTTATCAATGCCCTTGCTATGCAGATACGCTGCTGTTCACCTCCGGAAAGCTGGGAAGGCCTGTGATGCAGCCTCTGCCCAAGTCCTACACGCTTCAAGGCCTCACCTGCCTCCTCTTCATCAGCCATGCTGTGGAAATACTGGGCAAGCATCACATTTTCGACGGCGGTCAGGTACGGGATGAGATGTGACTGCTGAAAGATAAAGCCTATCTGCTCTCTCCTGAATATCGCGAGATGGTCCTCGTCGAGGGCTTCAACATCGGTTGAATCAATTATCACATCACCTGAAGTCGAGTTGTCCAGGCCGCCGATAATATTCAGGAGCGTACTCTTGCCCGATCCTGACGGACCCATGATGTTTATCCATTGCCCCTTTTCTACCGTCATACTCACACCGCGAAGGGCATACGCGGTCTTGTATTCCTTTACGAGGTTTCTTACCTGAATAAAAGACTTGTTATTTGTCATTTATTATTCTTCCCTTAATATAACCGCCGGATTATACTTCAATGCATCGACAACAGGGAAATGACTCGCGACAAGAGATATGACCAGTCCGGCTGCAACAGACAGTGCCGGCAGATACAGGGGGATATCTATAAATGAACCAAAGGCACCCCACGAAACCGCCTGTGTAAAGAGGTAACCCATAATAAACCCTGCCGCACCTCCTGCCGCTCCTGTCAGCACGGCCTCTGAAAAATAGAACAATCTGATATTGTTCCGCGTTGCGCCGATCGCCTTCATAAGGCCGATCTCTTCTCTCCTTTCAAGGACGTTTGCGCCCATTGTACTCATTATGCTTACCATTGCAGCAAACAGGACAACAACTGTCACAAGGACCAGAAGAAGCTGAATCTTCTTTAGAAGGGACTCTTCAGCAACCGCTACCTGACGCAGGGTCTTCACCCCTGTTCCTGCAACTGTTTTTTCTATATTGCCGCTTATTCCGGCCAGTTCACCCGCCCTCCCCCTCACGAGAACAACACTCAATTTTTTATCAATAGAGAGCAACTCCCACGCATGGGGGAGTGAAACGATCAGGGCATTATCTTCAGCCCCTCCCCTTTCAAGAAACCCGCTGATGATAAATTCCATAATACCATTCTCTCCTGAAAGCGCTACGGCCTTGCCCGTTTCCAGCTGCAGGGCGTCCTTAAGGTTGATGCCGGCCAGTATTTCCCTCTCATTCAACGGCCACTTTCCATGCAGCCTCCATCCAGTTTCTTTTAGACTCCCTATATCAAGCCCGATGATTTCGATACTTTCATTATTAATAAAGGCCATGCCAAAGACATGTCCTGATACGTTCTCAACTCCATCAAGTTTTGATATGGCCTGGAGCGCGTCATAATCCAGAAAACCGCCGCTCCCGGAAGAAACTATCAGGTTGGCCCCATATGCCTTGAGTTCAGAACCGAGTTTCTCCTTTATCCCTGATGTAATGCCTAACAGTCCGGTCACAACAGCTACCGCCAGCATAATGGAAAGCGACGCAATAACAACACGGCCCTTTCTCTGAGATACGGACTTACTGAAGAAATAAAAAAACCAGCTTTGTTTCATTTTGCCTCTTTCAGCGCAATGCCCGGTTTTATTAGCAGCGCCCGCCTGATGGGAAGGATCGTGCCCGCAAGGGCTATCAGTATCGCGCTCGCAATTGCTGTCAGCATAAGAGAGTCTCTCTGATGCAGGGCGGTCTCAAAGACATGTATTCCGATGTACTTTGAAACCGCCATTGATATGAGGTATCCGAGGATGCCGCCTGACAGACCAATCACAATTCCTTCCGTGACAAAGATAGAGACGATCCGGGACCGTGCCGCTCCCAGGGCCTTCATAAGTCCTATCTCTTCAGACCTCCTCAAAAGACTCATGATCATGGTAGTAGATACTCCGAGTGCAGATGCGGCAAGGGCTATTATGCTGAGAAGATAAGTCAATATTTCGAGCTTGCCGAGCACATTACCCTCTGTCTCGGCAACCTGCCAGATCGGTCTTGCACTCGAACCGCGGAAGACCTCCTCAACCTGCCTTGCAATTGAGGTCACATAGCCCGTACAGTACCATTTTTCATATTCAGTCCGGGTCATGGTTTCAGGGTCCTTATATGCGAATTCATCCATCGGTCTTGTGAGGGCGCTCACAAGGACCTTTGATATTTTCCCATTCATGCCTTTGAATGCCTGCATTGACTGAAGGTCCATAAATGCCTGTCCGTCTTCAGGACCGCCCGTATCAAGAATACCCGAAACCCTGAATAGTGAATCCCTGATGCGTACAGAATCTCCCTGCTGAATCCCGAACTCTGCAGCCAGTGTAGTTCCAAGGACAACTTCTTTCTCTGAACCCGGCCACTTCCCGTCAATGGCCCACCATGGAGAAACACTCCTTATACCTGCCGGAAACGTCTTTGTCTCACCGGGCACCGGCAGTTCCTTTTCATACCACGCTCCCACCAGTTCAACTTCTCTGCTCTGCCCGTTACGGGACAGGACTTCCTTTGCGTAAAGAAAAGGAGATATCCCGAGAATGTTATGCCGCCAGAAAATGGTCTTTACTTTTATCAGGTCGTCTTCCCTCAGAAACCTCCTCTGGTCCGTGAGATCGGCAAGGCCCTCCACTTTCGGTTCAACAAGAATATTGGCCCCAAAGGCCCTGAGCTCCTTTGACACCTTCCCGCTTATTTCAAAAGAGAGTGTAATAAGAGAGGCAGCTATTGCAGTGCCTACTGCTACGGAGGCGACCATAAGCGCCATTGATTTTTTCTGATTGATAAAGGAGCTTTTGATTATAGCAAATAGCATGTCTTTGAGTTTTGAGTTTCGAGTTTTGAATCTTGAATCTTGAATTTTGAATCTTGAATTATAACCTACTCCCACTCCATCATCATCATCGATGTATGGCTTTCCGGTATAAACCCTATGCCCCAGAAATAAATTATCGCGGTAGAAAGTGAGA
>JAJRVB010000184.1 GCA_024277515.1 Nitrospirota bacterium
AGCCGTATGACTTCAGGGGTATCGCCTTTTTCAAATGCAGCACTTATCTCGGACTTCATCGTTGAAAAATCTTCCCCACTGAGAAAGCCCCTGACGCCGGCATTTATATTCTGGTCCCCGAGATGCAGCACTGCAAATGTGATTACCTCCAGGTCCCATGTTATCCGCGAATTAATGCTTGCCTTGCCTATGGCCAGGTTTAATTTGCCGGCATCGCTCCTGTTGTATATCTCGCTCTTTACGGTGTAACAGTAGAGTTCCGTTTCCTCAGGATAATTTTCAAAAATCGAAGATATGCTGTAGTGCGCGCCGACACGCAGGATGTCTGTTCGTGCGGGTTTCACGAACATCTCATATACTTCAGCGGCATTTTTGTAAGTATTGCTCGGGGCCTCCGCAAGGAGCTGCAGGTATTCAGGTTCAAGAGAGATCTCAAGCAGTTCCTCCGCATACTGGATGGCCTTTGAGGCATACTGCATGATCTGGACTGTTTCAATGCCGGAGACTTCGTCAAAGAACCAGCCGCAGCTCGTATACATCAGCATGGAGTTTCTCTGTATCTCGAGCAGCTTTAAGGCGGCCATCTTTTCTTTTTCTGAAAGTTCGTGTTCTGCATGCTTTCCAAGAAATGTCTCTATGTTTTCGCGTGACCTGTCGAGGATTGCATCAATGTAATCATTTCTTGCTTCCCATGGTTTGTGAAAATATTTTGATGCTTCTTCCATATATATATCGATGCATCTGTCTCTGAGCCGGTCCATCGCCTTTCTCAGATGACCTCTCCATTCCTGGTCCCAGCCCGGATGGCCGCCCGAGCAGCAGCCGCAGTTTCCGCGCCACCGCTCCACCCCGTGCACGCAGCTCCATGATGAATTATCAAAGACCCGGACTGCATGGGAAGGCGGATGGTGGGCCAGGTATTCAGCGTAATTTGTGATCTTTGCATGTTTGTTTGATTCAATGTAATGGAGGGCGTATGCAAGGGCCATATCCCCAAAACGGTGATGGTGGCCGTAAGTTTCTCCATCCGTTGCCACATGCACTATCTGCGGCCAGTCTCTCTGATCATTAAAGGCGGAAAGCAGCCTTTGCGCAAACCCTTCCCCGTTTCTCAGTAATCCGCCAAAGGATATTTCCTGGGAAATCGGGCCGTCGTAAAAGAAGATGTTTATAGATCTGCCTGAGGGCAAAGGACAGAGATAGGCCCTGGTCGGGTCAATTCTCTCTCCGCTGACGTCATGCCATTTATCGGAGCTGTCCGCGCTGCGTGTCCTTTTTGCCTGTCTTGGAGAAAGCACGGTAAACTTTATTCCGAGGCTGACCAGGACTTCCAGTGTCTCTTCATCCACCGCGGTTTCCGGCAGCCACATCCCTTCAGGGAACCTCCTGAACCTCTTTTCAAAGTCCCTGATCCCCCATATGACCTGCGTGTATTTGTCTTTTCTGTTCGCAAGCGGCATTATCATGTGGTTGTATGCCTGCGCCATCGCGGACCCGTGGCCTGAGAATTTTTCGATGCTTAACCTGTCCGCCTCCAGTATCGCCTCGTATACTTCAGGTTTGTGTCTCTCAATCCAGGAAAGAAGCGTCGGCCCGAAGTCAAAGCTGATACTGGAGTAAATATTGACGATATCGATGATCCTCTTCCGGGCGTCAAGGATACGGGAAGAGGCGTTAGGGGCATAGCATTCCGCTGTTATTCTTTCATTCCAGTCATGATAGGGATAGGCGGAATCCTGCACCTCAATTTCCTCGAGCCATGCATTTTCCCTGGGAGGCTGATAAAAATGTCCGTGCACACATATGTATCGATTCATATTTTTATTCCTTATAAATTTAAGCAGATATACAGCAGACGCATACGCAGCACCTGCAGTCTGAATTATTAACATTACCCGGATAAATGTCAACTGTTCACCCTGTGCCAAAAGAAGTATATAATAGACTTATGGTCGAACTGGTACACCTGAAAAACCGTAACAGTCTCCGTGTGGAAAAAAGAGAGATGGAGGAACGAATCGAAGTTTCATTCTTTCTTGATTCAGCGGAAGACTGTCTGTTGCACTGGGGCCTCGTCAGAACCCCCGGATCAGCATGGCATCTCCCCCCGAAAGCGCTCTGGCCTGAGGGGAGCCGGGAGCATGGCGGGGCGGCACTTCAGACGCCTTTTGAGTCTCGCAATGGTAATCAGCGGGTCTGCGTCAGGCTTGACCGGAACATTAATTATGCAAACATCGTTTTTGCCCTTTTTTATCCAGGGACAGACAGATGGGACAATAACCAGGGGAAGAACTACCATATCTCACTGCCTGTGATAAAGCATGTGTCTTCCTTGCCGTCTGTGCTGAACAGGGAAACAGCCGGGAAAGAAGTATTGTTCGAAGAGACATTTCAGCTCGGAGATGAGAGTGAACTGGCAGCTGCCGTTATCAGGGAAGGCGACCGGTATCAGGTGCTCCTGTTTTCAGATTTCCCGGGGCCGTTGATTTTTCACTGGGGCGCGGCACTGCGGTCCCGCCATGAGTGGACACTGCCGCCCGCAGCAATGCGGCCTGAAGGTTCTGAAGTATTTGATGATCTGGCGGTCCGGACCGGATTTGTTTTTCGAGACGGCGTAAACCGGCTGACACTTGAGTTCAGCGGGCAGGAAGCGCCGCTCGGCATACCTTTTGTCCTCAGGATCGAAGATGAAGACAGGTGGCTGAAAAACCGTAACAGAAATTTCTTTATCCCTGTTGCATACAGCGCTGAAGACGGATGTCCCGGTCCCTCCGGGCTTGCAGAGGAGATCATAAATGGAGAAACGGGTAATCATGGATGGACGCTTATGCACAGGTTCAACCTCTGCCATGACCTGATAGACATCGCAGGCAGCGATACGGAAGGGCTTGCAATGATATATGTATGGATGCGTTTTTCCGCGATCAGGCAGCTTGACTGGCAGCGCCGATACAACACCCAGCCGAGGGAGTTAAGTCATGCGCAGGACCGGCTCACGTTAAAGATATCGAGTCTGTATATCGAGCGGCCTGAAGCCGGGGACCTGCTTCGCTTGATCATGTCTACACTTGGCCGGGGAGGCGAGGGGCAGAGGATACGTGATGAGATCCTGCAGATCATGCACCGGCATCACATAAAGGAAGTGTCCGGCCATTTCATGGAAGAGTGGCACCAGAAATTACACAATAATACAACACCTGATGATATTGTCATCTGCGAGGCCTATCTCGAATTTCTTAGAAGCAGCGGCGACCTGGACCTTTTTTACAAAACCCTGTCAGAGGGAGGTGTTTCCAGGGAGAGAATGGAAGGATTTGAAAGGCCCATTACCACACCGCCTGATTTTGTCCCGCACCTGAAGGAAGCGCTGATTCATGATTTTGAGAACTATCTGAAACTGCTTAAATCAATTCATTCGGGGACCGACCTTGAAAGCGCGATCAATGCCGGATATTATCTCTTTGACGGAGATGCAGCGGACCTCCTTTCTTCCATATGGCGGGACAGGGAGACCCGGGGCGCGGGGATCGTGCATTTGATTGAAAAGATCACCAGTATCCGCGTGGTCATTAAGGAACTTCTGAAGAATGAGAGAAACAGCGGGAGGGCCAGGGATATGCTGTTTCTTGACTTTGCGCTGGAGGACTTTGTCCGGATCATTATCGAGCGCAGCATTCATGAGAAACCTGACGGAGATCAACTGGTTGAACTGATCGGCATGGTGCTCGAAAACATTCGTTTTACATACGATAATGACGAACTCTCACAGAGTAGCAAAGAATGGAACCATCTCTGTGGGATGCCCCGTTTTTCAAGGGACTGGTCCCTGCGCGCAAAGGCGGTTCTCGAAAGGGTGAGCCGTGCCACAGGAAGATATGTTGATCGATACTATGAGCTGTTCCAGTCAAAGGCGGAATATCTCGGCAGCGCATTCGGGGTTGATTCCTGGACTATTCCGTTATTCAGCGAAGAAGTTATTCGCGGAATGCCGGTATTTGTCCTGTCCATGCTTATTCGTCACCTTGACCCCCTTTTGCGCAGGCAGGCAAAGCTCGGGGACTGGCAGGTCGTCAGCCCCGGCCGGACCGCGGGCTGGATTGAGGCTGCTGAATCCCTGAGGTCTCTGCAGGGCAGGAGCTATGAGAGGCCGTCTATTATCATTGCTGATAAAGTAATGGGAGATGAGGAGCCGCCGGAGGGAGTGACGGCGATCATCACGGGGGATACGGTTGATCTCGTTTCCCATATAGCGGTCCGGGCCAGAAATGCCGGACTGTTGTTCGCGACCTGTTATGATGCTGACTGTATTGCCCGCCTTAAATCTCATGAGGGGCGTATGCTCGATCTCAGGGTAAATGTGTCGGGGGATGTTGAGTTTAAGGAAGCTGAAAAAGCAGATTCGCTCCCTTCGGATACGGGAGTTACATTTAAGCAGAAGAGACTTCCCCTGTTTTCCGAGTACGCTATCGCATCAGGGGACTTCAATGAAAATGTCGTGGGCGGGAAATCCGGCAACCTTAAACTTCTTGAGAATAAGCTCCCTGACTGGGTCCGCCTTCCCGTGTCCGTGGCCCTGCCGTTCGGTGTATTTGAAAAAGTATGCGCACTGGACATTAACACTAAAGTTAATGAACGGTACAGGGAACTCCTCGCCGGTATCGATAATAATCCCGAAGGCCTGCTCGATAAAATCCGTAGCACGATACTCGATCTGGAGGCCCCGGAGGACCTGATATCAGGTCTGCGCGCGGTCATGAATGAATCCGGTCTTGGGTGGCCGGAAGAGCGGGATGAGATCTGGATGTGCATAAAAAAGGTCTGGGCCTCGAAATGGAATGAACGCGCTTATCTGAGCCGCAGGGCGAGAAATATGCGGCATGAGGATATTTTTATGGCGGTCCTTATCCAGGAGGTCGTTAAGGCGGAGTATGCATTTGTGATCCACACGGTCAATCCTTCTACGCGGGACAGGAGCGAGCTCTATGCGGAGGTGGTGCCGGGACTCGGGGAAACCCTTGTAGGCAACTACCCCGGCAGGGCTCTTGGTTTTATCTCAAAGAAAGCGCGTCCTGCGCCTGAGATCCTGTCCTATCCGAGCAAAAGCACCGGCCTCTTCGGGGGAGGGCTTATCTTCAGGTCAGATTCAAATGCAGAGGACCTGCCCGGATATGCCGGCGCGGGTCTCTATGACAGTATTATGCTGGAGCCCCCAGAAGAGATCACCCTTGACTATACCGTGGATCCACTTGTCCGGGATGATGCATTCAGAAAAGAATTCCTGAATTCCATAACAAAGATCGGGATCCTTATTGAAGAGAGATTCGGATCCCCGCAGGACATTGAGGGGGCTTACGCTGACGGTAAATATTATGTAGTGCAGACCCGGCCCCAGGTAGGAACAGGAGATGAGTAAAATAGATAACATCAGGATCGGAAACCAGTCCGCTTTTTCAGCGGTCATACCGATATTTCCGTTTGAGTATGCGGTGGATAACGGGTTCAATGCCTTTGAGTGGTTTCCTGACAAGCATGAG
>JAJRVB010000012.1 GCA_024277515.1 Nitrospirota bacterium
AATATCGGGACTGCCCGAAAATGTCCCGATCATTCTGATGAGCGGACGACTGGACCCGACACAGAAAGGATACTACGTGCTGTTACGCGCGCTCGAAAATTTTAAAGAGGATGAGATAAAGGCGGTCCTGACACCCATGCCGGTCAATCCTTCCGATCTCGATTATTTTTACGAGATCGCGTGCAAATGCAGGGGAAATGTAACCATCTTTCCATTACGTATGGAACAGGGCTATCACGAGCTCCAGACAGGCGCAACTTTCGGGATAATGCCTTCCATATATGAACCCTTTGGCGCAGCCGTGGAATACATGGCATGCGGCACCGTCAACATCGCACGGGCCACCGGGGGACTGGTGGACCAGGTGGACAGGAAGTGCGGTTTTCTGTTTAAGGAAGATGCCGTATTCTGCACTTCAGAAAATATGCGGAACTTTGTGGATACAAAACATATCATCCAGATGAGAAAGACAAATCCGTGGGCGCAGAGTATGGCTGACAATCTGTATGAACTAATCAAGAAGGCCACTCATGTTTATCAGAACCGGGGTGATTCATACTATCAGATGATACTCAACGGTTTCAAAAAAACGAGGAAGTTCAACTGGGAGCAAAATGCCGATAGGTATTATCAGATTTATGAAATGATACGCAAGGCTTAAGCTACCAAGTCATTATTTGATTAAGCAAAATCAGCTTTTTCCTTTTATTCTTATATTACAGCACATTACCGCATATTTAAAAAAACCTCTTGACATATTATTGGATACCGTTTAAAATTAGACTATGTGTATTATTTTAATTCGTACAAACTTAGATGAGGTATAATAATATAGATGAACGCCATTACCGTTGAAAACAGACGTGAAAGGAAAAAGCTGGAAACAAGGCAGCGGATCATCAAAATCGCGATGTATTTTTTCCGTAAACAGGGATTTGATTCTACGACCATGGAGCAGATTGCGGATGAAGTTGATATCTCAAAGGCTACACTCTATAACTATTTTCCGGTCAAGGAATCCATCATCAGTGAGTACTGGGTCCATAATGTCAAGGAACTGAAACTCCGGATCCTGGAACTGATCCAGTTGCTGCCGGATACCCGGTCTCGCGTACACAAGACGTTCACCAAGGCAGCCTCCGAACTGTTCAAGTCAAAAGAGGACATCTATAAAATTTACCTGAGTTTCTGGCTCAGGAATCTGAACAACCCTTCCCTTGCTGAAAGGATGCAGAGCGGGTTTGAAGATATCTTTACAATGATTGTAAAACTCGGTCATCAGTCGGGCGATTTGAGAAAGGACATTGCTGTTGAATTTCTGGTGAAGCACCTTGAGGTCACATTCCTGACCGCCTGCATAAACTGGCTTACGGACCCCAAAATGTTTCCCCTTGAAAAGACTTTGACCCAGAGCGTATCACTCTTTATTGACGGCGCGGGAATAGCTGCCCGTAAGGGCAGGACCAGGGCCGGGGGGAAAGATTCAGCACAGGGATCATTACTCTGATGCCGCCCCCACTTTGTCCTTTTTACTTTGCAATATCCGCTGCTGATTACTTATAATATTCCGCATCATGACTTTAACTTATAAAAAATCATTTGGCCACAGATAAGCACTGATGTAACAAAAATATATGAATTTCCTTTGACTGCGTTAATCTGTGCAAATCAGTGGCTGAAAGCCTTTTTTGGTTTAATAACCATGAACCGTACTATCGATTTTCATACTCATGCCTTTCCGGATGAACTGGCGGACAAGGCAATGAAAAAACTTAAAGGCGAAGAAGATATCAGGACCTATCTTGACGGCACGATATCTTCTCTTCTCGCTTCAATGGACAGCTGCGGAATCGACAAAAGCGTTGTCTGTTCAATTGCAACGAAACCCGCTCAGTTTGATCCCATCCTGGGATGGTCAAAAAAAATCAGATCAGACAGGATTGTCCCCTTCCCTTCCATCCATCCTGATGACGCACAGGCCATTGAGCATATTTCCAAGGTCAAGGGTGAGGGGTTCAAAGGCATTAAATTTCATCCTTACTATCAGGAATTCAGGCTGGACGATGAGAAGCTTTTTCCTCTCTATGAAAAAATAGTGGACGAACAGTTAATAGTCGTCATGCACACTGGTTTTGATTTTACGTTTGACAAGATACGCATTGCCGACCCCGAGAAAATAGTGAGGGTCTATGATGCGTTCCCCGGGATCAGATTTGTGACTACACACCTCGGCTCATGGAATGACTGGGATGAAGTCGAAAAACACCTGATCGGGAAAAAAATATATATGGAAATTTCCTTTTCACTGGAATATCTGGATATAGAACGTGCAAGGAGGCTTATTCAGTCTCATCCAAAGGAGTACATTTTCTTCGGGACCGATTCCCCCTGGACCGACCAGGGCAATGCATTGTCGCTCCTGAAAAAGCTGGACCTGGGACAGGAGCGGGAAAACCTTATCCTGCACGGAAACGCGGCAGGACTTTTGCAGACAGCATGATTCTGATTGATAAATCATGCGAGATAAATTAACATAATTGCTCAGTTTAATATTTTGACGATTTATTCGGAGTAACATGTCCAGAAAAAACAGATTCATGTCAGGAAACGAGGCGATCGCACTCGGCGCGTACGAGGCCGGTGTCAAAGTGGTCTCCGCATATCCCGGGACTCCCTCTACAGAAATACTTGAGTACATTTGTACATATGACGGGGTCTATTCCGAGTGGGCGCCGAATGAGAAGGTCGCGCTTGAAGTGGCTGTCGGCGCATCCTTTGCAGGTGTGCGGTCCATGGCCGTCATGAAGCATGTCGGGCTTAACGTGGCTGCGGACCCCCTTTTTACTGCTGCATATACGGGAGTAAGAGGAGGACTGGTGATAATCACCTGTGATGACCCTGAAATGCACAGTTCGCAGAATGAGCAAGACAACAGGAATTACGCGTTTGCGGCCAAGGTGCCCATGCTTGAACCCGCTGACCCTGCCGAGGCCAAAGAGTTTACCAAACTGGCCTTCAGGCTGAGCGAGGAGTACGACATCCCGGTGCTGGTCAGGAGTACGACAAGAATTTCTCATGTAAAGGGCCTGATCACCCCCGGCAGAAAAGATAAATCAAGAGTAAAGCCGGGCATCGTAAAGATGCCGCAGAAACTGGTAATGCTGCCTGCGCATGCGCGCGGAAGAAGAATCGACCTCGAAGAGAGGATGAAAAGACTGCGGGCGCATGCAGAGACATTCAGTGAGAACAGGATAGAGCGCGCTGACAAAAAGCGGGGCTTCATCACATCAGGTATTTCCTATCTGTATGTGAAGGAGGCGTTCCCTGATGCCTCAGTGCTGAAACTCGGGATGGTGTTTCCCTTCCCTGAAAAATTAATCAGGAAATTCGCGAAGAGCGTGGATGAAGTCATTATTGTAGAAGAACTCGACCCGTTTATTGAATTGCATGTAAAGGCCATGGGCATTGCGTGCAGGGGGAAAGAACTGATTCCCGCCATCGGAGAGCTGAACTCCGGCATTGTGAGACAGTCTGTAACAAAGAAAAAGGGAGGGAAACTGTTTCAGCCTCCTGAAATGCCGATGAGGCCGCCCAATCTCTGTCCCGGTTGCCCGCATCGAGGCATCTTCCATGCTATAAGCAGACTGAATGTGTTCGTCGCGGGAGATATCGGGTGTTATACCCTTGCCGCACTGAAACCGCTCTCATCCATGGACAGCTGTGTCTGTATGGGGGCGAGTATAGGGACCGCGTTCGGTATGGAAAAGGCCCTCGGCAAAGACGCCCTCGGCAAAGTCCTGGCAGTCATTGGAGATTCGACATTCATTCATTCCGGCATAACAGGCCTCATAGATGTCGTATACAACAAAGGTTTTTCAACGGTCGTTATTCTCGACAACCGCACGACAGGTATGACCGGCCACCAGCCGAATCCGTCAACAGGTATGACCATCACAGGAGAGAGCAGTACAATGCTCGACATAGAGGCCCTCTGCAGGGCGATAGGTATAAAGAACGTGCAGACGATAAATCCTCATGATATAGACAGATGCTTTAACGTATTAAAAAAAGAAATCAACCGGCCGGGGCCTTCCGTTATTATTACAAAGTCTCCCTGTGTACTTTTGCCCGAGATGAAGAAGCGGAAAGACAGGACACTCTATCAGGTCCTGACCGGCGGGTGCAACGGCTGCAGGGCATGTCTGAGGATCGGGTGTCCTGCGATTGAGTGGACACCCTTAAGCGGAAAAGAAGCAGTGAGGCTGGGTTTTAAGGCAAAGCAGAAGGGGTATTCGAGTATCAATTCCGTATTATGCGACGGCTGCGGACAGTGTGTATCTCTGTGTAAATTCGGTGCGATCGTTTTGGACAAGGGAAAAAATGACTGATTCCGGAAACATTATCATGTGCGGTGTTGGAGGCCAGGGCATCCTGCTGGCGAGCGAGATAACCTCTCTCGCCCTGCTGAAGGCCGGGTTTGATGTGAAAAAGAGTGAGGTGCACGGTATGGCACAGCGAGGGGGATCGGTCATCGCCCATCTGCGCTTCGGCAGGAAGGTGTACTCACCATTGATTGATCCTGGAACAGCAGATATCATGGTGGCATTTGAAATGCTTGAGTCGCTGCGCTATATCCATTACCTTCACAGACACAGCAGGGTGATTGTAAGTACGCAGAAAATATTTCCGCCCTCTGTTACAACGGGCATGGAAACGTATCCTGATGACATAATGGATAAACTGAACGCTAATAAATTTAAGGTCTATCCCCTTGATGCATTCGGCGCGGCAAGAGAGACCGGGGAGACAAGGACGGTCAATATGGTAATTGTAGGCGCCCTGTCATCCGTCCTTCCCGTCAAAGAACATATCTTTATTAAAACAATCAATGAGAGATTACCCGAGAGGTTTCGCCGGGTCAATATCATGGCATTTTCCAGGGGAAGGAAACTGATACAAAGCGCCCCATAATACACAAACAGGAGGTTGACGGCATGATATGGAACAAAGAACTCGAAAAGCTTCCGCGTAAAGACCTGGAGGCCCTCCAGCTGAAGAGGTTGAAATCCACCCTTGACAGAATATATACGGCAGTGCCGTACTGCCGCAGAAAAATAGATGATGCCGGCATCAACCCATCCGATATTAACACCCTCTCTGATCTGAGTAAACTCCCGTTCACCACCAAGGAGGACCTGAGACTCAATTATCCGTTTGGACTGTTTACCGTCCCGCTTGAAGAAGTTGTGAGGGTCCATGCGTCCTCCGGCACCACCGGCAAGCCTACGGTCGTCGGGTATACAAAAAACGACATTGACACATGGGCCGAGCTGATGGCCCGTTCCCTGGCATGTGCCGGGGCGACAAAAAGAGACATGGTACATAATGCCTATGGATACGGCCTCTTTACCGGCGGACTCGGGGCGCATTACGGGGCTGAAAAACTGGGCGCTACCGTTATTCCGGTTTCCGGAGGAAATACTAAGAGGCAGATCATGCTCATGCAGGATTTCGGTTCAACAGTGCTCCTCTGTACACCTTCATACGCACTGAACCTTGCGGAGGTCATGACAGAAATGGGAGTGGACC
>JAJRVB010000185.1 GCA_024277515.1 Nitrospirota bacterium
ACGTTTGCCGACAACACGGCCACGAACGGCGGTGTTATGTATACCTGCGCGTCAGGCTCCACCACTATCAGAAACAGCATATTCTGGGGCAATACAGCATCATCTTCAGGAGCAAATTTCTATAAGGCCTGCGGCGGCTCCCATTACTACCTGACCATCAGCGATTCTGATGTGAACCTTGCATACCCGGCATATTCAGGCGGTAGACGGCTCTCCGGCTCCGGGACAATGCTCAATGTGGACCCTCTCTTTATTGACCCTGCTGCGGACAACTATCATATCCAGTCCGGTTCGCCGGTGATTGACCAGGCGAGCGCGGCCTATGCCCCTGCGGATGATATTGATGGTGAATCAAGACCGTCAGGTTCAGCTGATGATATGGGCGCTGATGAATATACTCCATAATGCTGCACTGAATGATATAATATACTGAATCTTAATCATAGCGTGGAGGTTAAAGCATAATGGATGAGTATGAAAGAGAGATGGAGATAATCGCCTTATTGTACAATGTTGATGAAAATTATTCGTACGTTGAATGTGACAAGGACGTAATAGAACACGCGTGTGAAAAAACGAATGAGACGAGACAGATCAAACTTATTGAAGTTGAATATTTTAAAGACGCGGGATTAAAAGAAGACAAGGCGAACTTTTGCGACAAGTGCAATAAGGTCTTTATCTATAAACCCTGAGCCGGTTTTATTCACAGACTCTAAATAAGAAAACAACGTTATTTATTACAAATAGATCCGGCGGATTCGATAAGCTTTCCGGATTGAACCAGATTCATGATAAACTCAAAGGCCGCTTCCAGGTTTTTTTTGGCCCCCTCTGATAAACGCTCCTCAAACCGTTCGAACTCATAGCCGCGAATGCCGAGGACATAGGCGGTTGTTTTCGCCTGAAACATCGTCTCGACAAGATAGAGAACCTCTCCGGGAGAAACACTATGGCTGCTTATGCCGGACGGAGATATGGAATGGACTTTTTTGAAGAAGAACGGGGCATCTCCCGTGACTGCCGCGTCAGCAAAAATCACAATCTCATATTTTGATATATCAACGGAGTCTTCCACAGTGAGCTGATAGTCGGCATCAACGATAATCCCGTCAACAGGATTTTCCTCGATTTTGGCAGCAAGCGCCGGTCCCAGGCCGTCATCCATGCGGCCGGGATTTCCATACCCAATCAACAGAATTTCAGGAAAACAGGAGCTCATACGCACTTGCCCCTGCGCTCAAGGAGGCTGCCCCCCGGGTCATACATCTCAACAACAAGCGGCATCTGCCCCAGGGCGTGTGTAGCACAGGAAAGGCATGGGTCGTATGCACGGATGGCCACTTCAACATGATTCAGCATCCCTTCGGTAATCTTTGGTCTGCCCGAGATATGATCATGAGCAACTTTAGTTACGGCCCTGTTCATCGCCTCGTTATTATTGGTGCTCGATACAATCAGGTTACAATAAGTAACCTGACCGTCTTCATTGACCCGGTAATGATGAAATAGGGTGCCCCTGGGCGCCTCGATCACACCGATCCCCTCTTCAGCCCGGTCGCCCTTCACAAGAAGATCATTTCCCTGAAGATCCGGATCATTGAGCAGTTCCTCGATTTTCTCAACGCAGTGCAGGACCTCTATCATTCGGGCCCAGTGATACGCCAGGGACATATGATTGGGTTTGCCTCTGGTCAGGCCTTTAAATTCCTCCATGGCCGTCTGGGCTTCCGGAGTGTCGATAAAACCGGCGGTGTTCATCCGTGAGAGCGGACCGACACGATACCACCCGTCAATATGTCCGCGGCTCTTGATAAAAGGGAATTTATTATATGACCAGGACCGTACCTCTTCCATAATATAGTCACTGTAATTTTGATAATCGACCTGATCAAAGATAAGATTGCCGCCTGCGTCGATGGCGCGTAACTTGCCGTGGTATAAATCGAGCGCGCCGTCTTCGCGAACAAGGGAGAGATGGCTGGAGTTGAATGCGGCAAAAGTTTCTACAGTATCAATGTGATCAAGCGTATAGTTTTTTGCCAGATTCAGGGCGGAGAGGGCCCATGTTTTCATCCGGTCAATATCTTTCAGAAAAGAGTCCCTTTCCTCTATGGATACATTTTTATTAACACCGCCCGGCACTGCTCCTGTCCCATGTATTTTTTTGCCGGAGGTGGCCTTGATGATCTCCTGACCGTATTTTCGCATCATTACACCCTGCACGGCCAGGTCCGGCATTTTCCTGATGACGCCGAATATATTACGTATTTTGGGATCAGCATCAAAGCCAAAGAGTATATCAGGAGAGCAGAGGTGGAAGAAGTGCAGAACGTGGCTCTGCATGATCTGTCCGTAATTCATCAGACGCCGTACTTTTTCGGCTGTAGGGGTCAGTTTTTTTGCACCCACTATGAGGTCCATGGCTTTAGCGGAAGCCAGTTGATGGCTTACCGGGCAGATACCGCATAGACGCTGTACGATAACCGGTACTTCCCAGAAGGGGCGTCCCTTGATAAACCGCTCAAACCCCCTGAATTCTACAATATGAAGCCTGGCCTCCTTTACATTATTATGATCATCAAGGTGAATGCTGACTTTACCATGTCCTTCAACACGTGTTAACGGTTCAATTTCTACAACTTTTGTTTTTGCCATTTGTTTTTCTCCGGATTACCGTAACTCAGTCATACTTAATTAAACCGTACGGCAGATCAATAGGTGTTCCATTTACCAGGGCCGTCATTGTCTGCCAGAATGTATCTCCGGAAGGAGGACATCCGGGGATCTGATAATCTATCTTTACGACCTCGGCACAAGTATAAACCTTGTCCAGAATCAGGGGAAGGGCCGGATCATTAGGGATATCATTGGAAGAGTTATATACACCGGGACTGTCCAGATAAGCGACTTCAAGGCATTCACGCAAGGGGTCTTTTGAGTGCATGATGGCATTGCGCATTACCGGGAGTCCTCCCATGATGGCACACTGACCGACAGCCACCAGCAGATCACAGTTTTTTCGAAACTCCTGTAAGGTGTGGACATTTTCTTCATTGCAGCACCCGCCCTCTATCAGGCCTATATCGCAATGTTTTTGAAATTTTTTAAAGTCATTCAGTGGTGATCTGTCAAACTCGACAATTTTAAGCAGTTCAAGTATCCGTTAATCAATGTCCAGGAAAGACATATGACAGCCGAAACAACCTGCCAAAGAAACAGTCGCAAGCCTTTTCTTCACTATTTCTCCCGCCTTAATTCAGGGTTCTCAATATCACTCCCGATAGGAGCACGGTCGTATTCCCTCTGGCCGACGGGTGTAAAGAAACCGAGGCCCTTCCTGATGATGCAGCCGACAGGACATGTCTCAAGGGCGATCGCCTTATCGTCAGGATGGACGTCGGTATGTGCAAAATCTTTACCATTAACACCGACCCGTTTATGTATTCCCCGTCCGACATATCCAAAGACATTTTTACCGTCTATATATTTTGAAGCCCTGATGCATCGTCCGCACCGGATACAGCGGTTTGTATCGAGCAGGATATCCGGATGAGATGCATCGATAGGACGAACGGGCTGCAGATAGGGATACTTGGCCGGTTGAAGTATACCGAGCCGGTATCCCATGGCCTGAAGCTCGCAACGGCCGCTCGCCTCACAGATCGGACATAGGTGGTTCCCTTCGTGAAAGAGCATGCGTATAATATCACGGCGGCAATTCAGGATTTCCAGTGTGCCGTTTTCAACCTCTATCCCGTCTGCAGCAGGCTGTGTACAGGCGGCAGCAGGCCTGCCGTTCACTTTTACGATACAGACACGGCAGCTTCCCTGGGGCTCCAGCCCCTCAACATCACAAAGGCGGGGAATATAAATATGTGCCTCATCAGCAGCATCCATAATCGTCTGCCCGGTCTTACCTCTGACTTCAACACCATCAATCTTGAAAATAACGGTCTTATTCATTCTCGCTTCCATAGACCGGATCATAGATCATTGAGGTGCGCTTCGCGATTCGTCTGGATTCAGCGAGGGCCTTCTGAATGTCAAACCCGGCCTGCAGCCCCTGTTTGCTTTCCCTTGTGAGTGAGGCGTACACTACGGGGAATTGATCGATCGAACTCAATACAGGTTTTGGTGAAGTGTTTCCGAGGCCGCACCGGCTGGTCATCATAATAGTCTTACTGAGGTCTTTTAAATAGTCAATGTCCGCTTCCTCTGCATAACCGTCCATGATCTTTTGAATCCGTTCACGCAAAAATACATTGCCGACACTACAGGGAGTGCAGTAACCGCAGCTCTCGTGAATAAAGAACTCCAGGAAATAGTCCACGATTTTCAGTACATTGCGATGAGAACTGAAAATCATGACCGAGCCTCCGGTTGAAAGGTCCTCAAAACAGATTTTACGATCGAAAGAGTTTCTGCCTATCATCTCACCACCGGCCCCACCGATCTGTACTATTGCAGGATCTTCAGCCCCGGCCATATCCAGCAGTTTAGCCGCCTTTATGCCAAAAGGGACCTCATACAGGCCCGGTCTTTTACAATCACCCGAGACACTCAAGAGTTTTGTTCCGTTGCTTTCATCTGTGCCGATCGCGGCAAACCATTGCGCCCCCCGGTCAATGATGCGGGCCGCGCAGCAAAAAGTCTCTACATTATTAACTATTGTCGGATGACCGAGAAGGCCTTTTTCAACAGGGAAAGGGGGACGGGTTTTAGGTTCTCCTCTTAACCCCTCACAGGAACTGATAAGCGCGCTTTCCTCGCCGCAGATATATGCCCCGGCACCTGACTGGATGCGGATATCAAAATCAAATCCCCTTTTGCCGAGGATTCTCTTCCCTAACAGGCCGGCCTTGCGCCTTTTCTTGAGAACATTTTCGAGGAAAGGGCGAAGATACTCATATTCGGCCCGCAGATATAAGATGCCGCTTTTACTCTTTATAGCGTAAGCGGCAATGGTCATACCCTCAAAAATAAGATCAGCCCGTTCTGTCAGCAGCACGCGGTCCTTAAAAGTGCCCGGTTCTCCCTCATCGGCATTACAGATTACAAAGCGCCGGGCGGCCGTGGTCCTGCGGGCAAGGTCCCATTTCCTTCCAGTTGGGAAGCCGGCCCCGCCGCACCCCCTCAGCCCTGAATCAATTACTTCCCTGATAACCTGGTCCGGGGTCTTTTTTAAAGCGCTCTCAAGACCTGCCCCGGCAGGTATCCTGTCACTTAGAAGGACTTCACCCTTCTTCCGGATATTATTTTTTACCATTGCGTTTATGAGTCTGCCGGCATTATTACCGTCCCCTTTTTTCTTTACAAGCCTTGAGGGGTCGGGGTTTCTCTTTAGACTGCGCGCTATGGTTCCGGCCGACCCTGGGGTCAGTTTTGTCACCACCACCCCATTGATAAGCGCGGCCGGGGCCTGATCGCTCATCCCGATGCAGGGTGTATATTCCAGGGAAAAACTCCGGTCAGAAGATGTTTCACCAATACCGATCCCCAGCTCCTCTGAAAAGACCTTTGCTACCTGATCAATGCCGGCAAAACGATCGATGATATCGTCACAGAGACGGATAATTACCTTGCCTTTAGGGTCTTCTGAGAAAAAAGAATAAAAAGAGACCAGCCCCTCGATTTCTATACGGGAGGAGGAGAGTTTTTCGGCGAGCAGTTCCATCGTCTCTCCATTAATGCAGCCCAGTCTGTTCTGAACTTCTCTTAAGATATCGATGATGCGGACACCGTCATTATCAAACTTTCTGCAGGCCTGACTAACGACGGATTCTAAATCTCTTTTCATATTTCTCATTTTCGGCACTATTTCCGCTTTTTCAGGTTAACAGGCTGTCCGGAACAGGGAAAACAAAAAACACGGATATTCTAATCCGTGCCTTTTGTTTGTTGTGGTTTGTGTATTATTTCTTTCTCTTCTTCCTCAACTGCGCCTGTGCGGCCGCGAACCTTGCAATCGGCACCCTGAAGGGTGAACAGCTTACATAGTCAAGCCCGATGTTGTGACAGAACTCAACAGAGGCAGGCTCACCGCCGTGCTCGCCGCAGATACCGAGTTTCAGGTTCTTTTTGACCTTTCTGCCTTTTTCCACTGCTATCTTCATGAATGCACCGACACCGGTTTGATCGATAGAGACAAAAGGATCATCTGCCAGAATCCCTTCTTCCACATAGAACGGCAGAAACCTTCCTGCGTCGTCCCTTGAGAGACCGAATACAGTCTGCGTAAGGTCATTGGTGCCGAATGAATAGAAGTCGGCAATCGCTGCGATCTCATCGGATGTGACGCATGCGCGGGGAAGTTCGATCATTGTTCCGACTGTATAGGGAACTCTGATCTTTGCTTTCTTCTGCACTTCTTTCGCAACATTAATAACAACCTCTTTCATCGCTTCAAGCTCTTTAACATGGCTTACAAGCGGGATCATGATTTCAGGAATTACTTTTACTTTTTTCTTTTTGAGCTCGCAGGCCGCTTCCATGATTGCCTGTGCCTGCATTGCATAAATTTCGGGATAGGAAATTCCGAGCCGGCATCCTCTATGTCCGAGCATGGGGTTGAATTCATGGAGAGACGCGTTCTTTATTTTGAGCTTGGCAAACTCTACCTTCATGCTCTTTGCGAGTGACTTGAGTTCCTTGTCAGTATGAGGCAGGAACTCATGGAGAGGCGGATCAAGAAGTCTGATCGTCACTGGCAGGCCCTTCATTTCCTTAAATACTCCGAGGAAGTCTTTTTTCTGGAACGGCAGCAGCTTGGCAAGCGCCTTCCGCCTTCCTTCAAGAGTTTCAGAGAGGATCATCTGCCGGACAGCCTTGATCCTGTCCGGACCGAAGAACATGTGCTCTGTCCTGCAGAGTCCGATGCCTTCCGCACCGAATTTAAGGGCGGTCCGGCAATCTTCAGAGGTCTCGGCATTTGTCCTGACCTTAAGGAGCCTGGTCCGGTCTGCCCATGTCATGAGTTCTTTGTACCATTTATTGTTTTCGGGGTCCGGAGTATTGAGTTTCAGCTGACCTTCATAAAATGTCCCCCTTGATCCGTTCAGCGTGATCCAGTCGCCTTCCTTGAGTGTCTTGCCTTTAATATCCATTGATTTCTTTTTCAGGTTGATCTGAATATCGGAACATCCGACGATGCAGCATTTACCCCATCCGCGGGCAACGAGTGCCGCGTGGCTCGTCATACCGCCTTTTGCAGTAAGGATTGCCTCTGCAGCGTGCATGCCGTGGACATCTTCAGGAGAGGTCTCGGTCCTGACAAGAATGACCTTTTTACCCTTCTTTGCCGCTGCTTCTGCGTGATCCGCGGTAAAAACAATCTGTCCTTTAGCGCCGCCCGGTCCGGCAGGAAGGCCCTTTGCCAACAGTCCGGCCTTTTTCTCAGCTGCCGGATCAACGCTCGGATGAAGGAGTTCGTCTATCTGGTCCGGTCTCACGCGGAGCAGAGCGGTCTCTCTTGTTATAAGTTTTTCCCTGGCCATTTCAACCGCCATACGGATTGCGGCCTGTCCATTACGCTTTCCAATGCGTGTCTGGAGCATCCAGAGCTTGCCGTCTTCAATTGTGAATTCGATGTCCTGCATGTCAGTGTAATGGTTTTCGAGACGTTTCTCATAATTGTGGAGTTCTTTATATATCCTGGGCATTATTTCTTCGAGTGAAGGAAGATGTCTGGTGTCTTTGGTCTTTCCCGCCTTGTTGACGGGATTGGGGGTCCTGAGTCCTGCAACAACGTCTTCACCCTGGGCATTGGAAAGCCATTCACCAAAGAACATGTTTTCGCCTGTGGCGGGATTACGGGTAAAGGCAACCCCGGTGGCCGAATTCTCCCCGGTGTTTCCAAAGACCATGGCTTGTACATTAACGGCTGTGCCCCACCAGTCCGGGAGGTGTTCGATCTTTCTGTATGCAATAGCACGCTTGCCCATCCATGACTGAAAAACAGCGCTGATACTGCCCCAGAGCTGTTCCTCATGGGTGTCAGGAAACGGTTTCTTTAATGTCTGCTTAATGATTCTCTTGAACTCGTCACAGAGCTTCTTCAGATCGTCAACAGTCAGGTCTGTATCGCTCTTGTAGTTATTTTTCTTTTTTACTTTTTCGAGTGCGGTCTCGAGTTTATGACGGATTCCATCGCGGTCGGTTTTCGGCTCTATTCCGGCGGCCTTTTCCATGACAACGTCCGAGTACATCATCATAAGACGGCGGTATGCGTCATAGACGAAGCGCGGGTTATTTGTCTTCCTGATAAGTCCGGGAATAGTCTTTGTTGTGAGACCTGCATTAAGAATTGTCTCCATCATGCCGGGCATTGAACTTCTGGCGCCTGAGCGAATGGACATCAGGAGGGGATCATCCGGATCACCGAACTCCTTGCCCATGATCTTCTCTACTCTTGCCATTGCCGCGTCAACCTGCTTCCTGAGTTCCTTTGGATATCTGCGATTGTTTTTATAATATTCAGTGCAGACTTCAGTGGTAATAGTGAAGCCGGGCGGGACAGGAAGCCTTAACTTTTTATGTCCTGCCATTTCAGCAAGATTTGCGCCTTTCCCTCCGAGAAGATTTTTCATCCCTGCATTACCATCTGCTTTGCCGTCACCGAAAAAATAAACATACTTTTTGGCCATTGTAATCCTCCAGATTAAGGTTAGATATTTATTATGCACATAGGAATGCACTCTATAGAACTGCACAGTATTCTACACAAAACAGTAAATTAAATTCAAACACAATAATTCTTAACTGGTTATTAATATAGGTTATTGCAAAAGTCCGGACAGCCGGCTTTTGCAGGAGCTCCCACGGTATGATAAATTATTATTATATGCGGATGTCAGTATATGGCAGAAATAATATCCAGGTGCTTATTTGTCTGCCGATCAGTTACAATTCAGTCTGTAATTCCGGTCGCACCGCTCAATTTTCAGTTACCTGGAAGGCATGAATGAATGAGATGCAGATTTTTTTAAACAATTACGGCCATTGTGCCGATATTAATGTATAACCTAATATGAAAAGGAGAGGTGAGATGCGATTTATTGCTGCTTTATTAATAGTTTTCATATGTTCCGGATATGTTTATGCAAAAGAGCTGACCATAGGCCTCATTCCGGAGCAAAATGTCTTTAAACAGAT
>JAJRVB010000186.1 GCA_024277515.1 Nitrospirota bacterium
AGTGCGCTACTTTGTAACCGGCCTTTTCCACGGCACGTTCTATTTCCTCCTGTGTAGTTTGAGACTCATCAAATATAACGACCGCGCTGCCGATGCTTACATCCGCAGCACTGACACCATTCACACCTTCAATGGCCTTCTAGAGACTGATGGCAGAGTGATGACAGCTCATTCCATCAATCTTCAAGGTTATTTCAGCCATTTGCATCCTCCAGTCTTGCTTCCATAACGGGTATTTTTGACTATTCCCCGGTTCTTCATTACAACCACCTCATACAAATATATTTCCAATTAGACTTTAAAACATAATTGTGAAAGCAATATGAAGAAGCGCATGAAATTCATCATTCACAATCTTTTCACAATATATTCATTTTTTATTCGTAATATCCTGATATGTTAAAGACAGAAAGGAGGTAATATCATGAATTAATCAGAGACCGTCAGAGGTTTTCAATCACAGGTTCAAATTTGATTCAGAAAAACATTTAAAATTGATACAGTCAGAGGAGGGTATTAAATGAAAAAGATTTTTTTCATAACATTTTTAATCGTCGGATTAACCGCTGGGTACGGTTTTGCCCAGATGGGCGGCCATATGCAGGGTCAAGGTATGATGGGCGGCCAGGGGCAGCAGCAAACAGGTGACAATCCTGGAGCGCAAGGTTATTACCCCTGTCCCCAGATGATGGGACCCGGCAGTATGGGCCCTGGAATGATGGGGGGCGGCATGGGCCGCGGCATGATGAGCGGCGCCTATGGTCAGCAGGGAGATAACGCAGAGCAATACCGGAAGTTTCTCGACGACACCGCAACTCTCAGAAAAAAACTCCATGACAAGAAGTTTGAATATTTCGAGGCACAGAGAAACCCTGACACAACACGCGATGCTCTCCTGAAAATCGAAAAAGAGATACGCGATATCCAGTGGGATATATATGTAAAATCAGTGAAATAGTTTTGTGAGAACTCAGAATAACAGGTTGGCGGTTGAGAAAGGAGATAACTTCTCAACCGCTTTTTTTTGTAACATGACGGTGCTATTTATAAATCTGATTGAACAGCTTGTATGCCAATTGACGGTCAAGGTCAATCAGGACCCTGTATTCATCAAAGGCAGAGCTTATGTCATTGAACATGACATAGATACTCCCTAGCCGGTAGTGGGCCTCTGCATAGTCCGGGTTGATTTTGACGGCACGCAAAAAGGCCTCTTTTGCCTCTTTTTTATATCGCAAGTCGAGTAAGACTTCTCCCAGTCTGAAATGAGCAGCCGCATTGCCGGGACTGATCCTGATCACCTCTTTAAATGCCTGCAGGGCCCGCTGTTCATCTCCCTGTTCCATATAGACATTACCAAGGGCGTAATACGCATCCTCAAAGTCAGGATCAAGGCTGACCGCCAGACTGAATGCCCTGACCGCGTAACCTATATCACCTGACTTCTTATAGTTCATGCCGAGCCGGTAATGCGCCTCCGCAAGGTCAGGTCTCTTCCTGATGGCTTCCTTAAAGGCCTCCCGCGCTTCTTCTGATTTTTTATCCTTTTCACACGCTGTCCCGAGGTCAAACCATTCATGGGCGGTCCTGCTGCTTTGCTGAGGCACTTCCTTCACTTCCCGGGATAATTCAGTGCCCCCCTCAATGCCCTCAGCCTGGACCCGCTCCACAGGCACCCTGTCAACACATGCAATCAGGAAAACCGAAATCAGGAAAGATACAATTATCAGATATTTACCATGCATGAGAAAATATTCCCAAACTGCTATTTTATGGAAAGCAGCTCCACATCAAAGACAAGCGCTGCATTCGGCCCGATTTTTCCACCTGCGCCCCTCTCGCCATACGCAAGGTTTGCCGGTATGAAGAGCTGCCACCTGGCCCCTGTTTTCATCAATTGCAGGGCCTCGGTCCAGCCGGGGATAACGCCATTTACCGGAAAGCTCGCGGGCTTGCCGCGGGCGTATGAGCTGTCAAACTCAGTCCCGTCTATGAGTGTCCCCTTGTAGTGGACCGTTACCGTATCCGTTAATTTGGGAACATCGCCGTCTCCCTCTTTCTGCACCTTGTACTGCAGGCCGCTCGGCAATGTCTTTACCCCTTCTTTTTTCCCGTTTTCTGCAAGAAAAGCAGTCCCTTCCCTGCTGTTTTTCTCACCGAGACCTTTGAGTTGACTCTGCTGCTTGGCCATCATCTCTTTCCTGAACCCGGTCATTGTGCTGCGGAACTGTTCTTCAGTCATCAGCAGTTTGCCGCCTGAGAGCACATCCCTAACACCCCTTGAAAGGAGCTCAGGATCGACATCAATAGACTGCCGTTTCAGATTATTCCCAATGTCCATTCCAATACTGTAACTTACCTTGTCCCTCTGCGTTTCGAGTTTTACCGTCTCCCCTGCAATGACCATATTCGCCGACAGCACCATACTTACCACTATTAGCAGAAATCTCATTTCTCCTCCGTTCTGATTGGTATTTTTCTCTTATAGCTGTATTATAAAAAGATAGATTTCAATAAGCAAATTTTCATGAGAAAGGGCCATACATATGAAAGAACTGTTTGATGAATTCGGGGCCTGCCTGATAGGTGAAAACAGCGCCTTCAGTTTTTTGTGCGGAGAGAACATGAGCGAGTTGTCCGGTTTTTTTCAGCACAAAACCGTAAAGGCGGGGGAAGTCCTATGGGAGGAAGGGGCCCCCTCCGATTACGTCGCGATCATCAGTTCAGGAAAGATCGAGATCAAGAAAAAGACGGAATTTGAAGGGAAGCATGTGGTCGTGGGTATTTACAGCCAGGGCGCCGTTGTCGGAACATTGGGGATTCTGAACGGAGCTCCGAGGGCAGCCACGGCGGTAGCGCTTGAGGATGTCACGCTTCTAATCCTTACTCCGGAAAATTTTGAAAAACTGATGCAGAAAAATCCCGATCTGGGCATCCGGCTCCTGAAAGGAATGCTCCTTTCCGTCTCCGTGCGGTTAAAAAAGTCCTTTGAACGTCTCTCAAAATTCTTCTGAGCCAGGGCCCCCTGTCAGAATCTGTAACTGATCCCTACTGCTATCACAGGATAGAATTTGTAATTATCCAGTTCATCCTGCAGGTTCTTTTCTTCCTTTTTCAGCTCACTGAGAAAAGTCGGATCATTTGAGAGCGCTCCGTCTGCAGAAAGCTTGACGTTCGCCGATCCCTGATAAATTGCACCGAGATCAAACACAAAACCGAACCTTCCGCTCTTTCCAAAAGAGGTGTCCCAGCCCAGCCCAAGGTATGGGGCAAGCTCATTAAAGTCTATCTCGCCGTCAAGAGTACCGACATCAGCAGCAGTATAGATAATATCACCAATTTTATAAGTAGCAGATGTTTTTGCCACCGACTCGACTTTATTCCCGTTATAGAGCGCGCCGCCGCTGATCCTGAAGCTCCCCCGGGATGGATGCCAGTCAAGCAAGAGAGAAACACTCTGGAGCGAAACATCAAAGTCATACTCGATGTCTACCTTTGTACCGCTGTCACTATAAGTGAAATAGTTCACCCCGAGTCTGGCGCCCAGAGTATCCGTAAATGCCCCTCCTACCTCAATCCCCGCACCTAACGTGCCTGCCTTCAAACCGATGGACACACCCTGCGCGTTTGCCATGGAAAAACAGAGCAACACAACGGCCAATACCGAAATAACTGCTGATAATTTAATCCTCACTTTACACCTCCGTCGAAATAATAATGTTATGTTCCTGCACTATAAGACTGTTTCGGTATTTATTCCACAGAACTTTACTAATGAAAGGCAGGCGGTTACGAAACTTTTATCCGTTTCTTTGTCCATTCGATGAGCCCCCCGGCCGAGATCAGCTCCTGCATAAAAGGAGGAATGGGCTTCGCACTATATTCTTCCCCTTTCGTCACATTTTTTATAATGCCCCTGTCCGCATCCACTTCAATCTCATCACCCTCACTGATTTTTTCGGATGCATCGTCCGATTCGAAGATGGGAAGCCCTATATTAAAGGAGTTGCGGTAAAAGATCCTTGCAAAACTCTTTGCCACCACCGCCTGAATGCCGGCAGCCTTTATGGCGATAGGCGCATGCTCTCTTGAAGAACCGCACCCGAAATTCGAATCAGCAATTATCATGTCCCCTGCCCTGACTTTTGTGGGGAAGTCCCTGTCAGCATCCTCCATCAGATGCCTTGCAAGCTCCTCAGGGTCGGATGTATTAAGATAGCGCGCAGGAATGATGGCATCCGTATCTATATTATCACCGAATTTCCAGACTCTGCCTTTTAATATCATAGTACCTCCTCAGGTGTCCCGATCCTGCCGAGTACAGCGGAAGCAGCAGCAACAGCTGGGTTTGAAAGGTATACCTCGCTTTCGGGATGTCCCATTCTGCCTGTAAAGTTTCTGTTTGTTGTAGCAATTGCCTTCTCGCCCTTTGCAAGTATCCCCATGTGTCCCCCGAGACACGGCCCGCAGGTGGGGGTCGAAAAGACGGCATCCGCCTCGACAAATAATTCGGCAAGCCCCTCCCTGACCGCCTCCAGATAAATCTGCTGTGTCGCAGGAATGACGATCATCCTCGTGTTGGGACTGACCTTCTTTCCCCTGATAATTTCCGCCGCTGCCCTGAGGTCCTCGATCCTCCCGTTTGTACAGGAACCGACAACCACCTGGTCTATTGATACTGAAGAGAGTTCCGCTGCCGGCTTTGTATTGGAGGGCAGGTGAGGACACGAAACCGTCAGGGGGATTTGTGAGCAGTCATATTCTTTAATATCCACGTATTCTGCATCTTTATCCGCAGTGTAGAATTTATACTCTCTCTTTGCTCTGCCTTTAACATAATCTTCCGTAATTCTATCAGGAACGATAATACCGTTCTTCCCGCCCGCCTCTATAGCCATGTTGCAGATCGTGAGCCTTCCGGACATGGGGAGGTAACTGATGACCTCACCCTCAAATTCCATCGCCCTGTAAAGGGCGCCGTCAACTCCAATGTCCCCTATTGTGTGCAGGATAAGGTCCTTCCCGCTTACCCATTTGTTTAACGTTCCGTAATAGATAAATTTCATTGACTCCGGCACCCTGAACCAGCACTCTCCGGTCGCCATGGCAGATGCCACATCAGTAGAACCTACCCCCGTGGAGAATGCACCGAGCGCCCCGTATGTGCAGGTGTGGCTGTCTGCGCCAATAACAAGGTCACCAGGGACAACGATCCCCTGTTCCGGAAGGAGCGCATGTTCCACCCCCATCCGCCCGACTTCAAAATAAAGGTCAAGGTCATATTCCTTCGAAAAATCCCTGAGCATTTTGCACTGCTCTGCTGCCTTGATATCCTTCTGCGGCGCAAAGTGATCAGGAATAAAGGCGATCCTGTCCCTGTCAAACACATCCTTTGCCCCGATTTTTTTAAATTCATTGATAGAAATAGGCGCGGTAATATCGTTGGCAAGTATCAGATCTACCTTTGCATTAATCAATTCTCCTGCTGATACATTGTCCCTGCCAGCGTGCGCTGCAAGGATTTTTTCTGTAATTGTCACGATTCCTCCGGAAATAATATGATCTACTGGAAATACTACAAAATACTACGATAATTAGTCAATTTATCGAACTAAACGGAACATGAGCGCACATTGCCTGGGATAATCATGATTATGACGTAATAAATAATATAAAATTGACAAATAATCTCATTTATCTAACAATATAGAGTGAGGGGTGTCCGGTCAATGCGAAAAATCGTTTTGCCAAAAATCAAAAAATAACCGATAAGCAGGATTTTGAGTTAATCCCTGGATCATCCTGAATATTATTTCGATTAGCAGGGCCGTTTCTGTCTCGCCTGAGGAATAAAGATGCTGAAATCCATTAAAAAAAAGATACTGCTCTCACAGATAAGCACAGTCCTGTTTGTCTCGATAGTCATGGGGTTTTTCAGTGTCCAGCTAATGAAATCCTACCTTGATACTGTGCATACGGAAAAACTGGAATTCATTGCAAATCACTATGCAGAGATGGTGGAGCATGTATTCATGAAAAAAAAATCTCTCATGAAAAAGATTTCCGGGGGCAGGGAAATAGAAGTCTACAAAAGGCAAAAACAAGCCGCTGCCCTGCAGGAATACTTTGACAAATTCAAAAAGGAATTTCATATATTGAGTTATGTGAACAGGGAGGGGATTGAAGAATTTAAATTGGCAGACGGTGAAGGCCCCGCTGAACTGAGAGATGTGAGAAACTCTGCAATTTTCCGGGAGGCTTTGGAAAACGCCAATAAAACCGTGATTTCATATTTAAGGGACTATCCGGATCTGGACGGCCCTGGCATAAGCGTGGCTTTGGCAAAATACAGCGACACAGGCAATGAATTTATGGGCGTACTCATCGGCGCCATACCCCTTGCCGATATAATCGGAGACATAGTCCATATAAAAATAGGAGAGACCGGATTCTGCGGTTTAATTGACAGCGACGGTTATATACTGTCTCATCCTTTGAAAGAGAAAGTCCTGCATAAAGTAAGCGCGGACGGGGCGGCAACAGAGAAGATAATCTCCTCGGCAGCAGCACAGAAGAGAGGCTTCGGCAGGGGATCAATTTTCGGCATAGATGGTTTTTCGGCTTATGCTCCTGTCCAAGAAACAGGCTGGTCGGTTATCGCTTTTTTCCCGTATGATGAATTCATATCAGGGCCGAATATTTTAAGAAACACCATTATTGCAACTTTTTTTGTGGTGTTTGCACTTGCTTTGGTCATTTCACTGGTAGTATCCGGTAATATCAGCAGGCCTGTTATCAATCTCGTTGAAACATCCAGGGCGATTGCAAAAGGAGACCTTACCCGTACTCTGACTGTAAAGTCGGAGGACGAAGTAGGTATGCTCACAGAAGCCTTTAATGATATGACCAGGGATTTAAAGAGATATCATGATGAACTGATGTCAGCTGCCGCAAAGGAGAGAGTTAACACCGAAAAACTGCAGACAGCCTATGATGAGCTCAGGAATACGCAGGCAATGCTGATTCAGTCTGAAAAACTTGCGGCCCTTGGTGAACTTGGGGCAGGGATGGCACATGAGCTGAACAGTCCACTCGCAGGTGTACTCTCACTCGTGCGATCAATCAAGATTGATAAGGACTCTCAGAGCGAAGAATACAGCGACCTGGATGATATTGAAAAGGCCTGCGTACATATGGCAAATGTTATCAGTGACTTCAGCACATTTACAAGAAAATCGAGTGGAGAACCTGTTGAACTGAACGTCATTGATGTTATTGAATCCATTCTGAGCTTTGCCGCGCCCCAGTTAATTAAAAATGGAGTCTCCATTGAAAGAAACTACGAAGAGAAACTGCCTTTGATAAAAGGGGACAAAAATCAGTTGAGTCAGGTAGTATTGAACATGATTACCAATGCACGTGATGCTATTGATGGAGAGGGAAAACTCAATATCTCTGCAAAATCGACCGATACTGAAAAGGGAGAGTTTGTTGAAATGGTATTTTCAGATACAGGCTGCGGGATCACCAAAGAAAATATTGAAAAAATATTTGATCCCTTTTTCACAACCAAACGGCCGGGGAACGGGGTCGGTCTCGGTCTCTCCATTTCCCATACATTAATCAGAAATCATAACGGAGAAATCCTGGTAGAATCCGAACCGGACAGAGGCGCCACCTTTACCATCAGACTGCCGGTATTACACCCTGAAATGACATCACCTGGAAAAAATGCATAAGGCCAAAATATTAATAGTGGATGATGAAGCCATTATTCTCAAGGCTTACGCGAGGGAACTCGAAAGGGCGGGTTATAAGGTTTTCACTGCTTCACAGGGGCAGACCGCGGTTGAAATAGCAAGGAAAGAACATCCGGATATCGTATTTACCGATATGGTCATGCCCGGCATGGACGGCGTCGATGTATGCAGGGAAATAAAGGCAGACCGTAATGACACAGAGGTGATTCTCATCTCGGGATATCCTGATGAGGTCATTGAAAAAGAGACCGGTTTTTTTGAGGCCGGCGGAAGAAGAGAGTGGCTGAAAAAGCCGCTGGACATAGATGAACTGCCAAGAACAGTTGCAAAGATAGTTATGGAAAAAAACGCCCTCAAATAATAACGATATACCTCCTGCCGGCAGGCAGGGCGAAAATTATTAGATTGAATAATATCTGCTTTTTTCGGGTTTACAGATGACAACCATAGGAGGTAATCCCCGTTAGAAAGAACAAAGACATATCAAAACTCTTAAAGATAGAGTGTGCCGGATGCGGCAGCTGCTGCTCCGCCCCGATTATTGAAGTAACGCATCATGATCTGAAGAGGCTCGTCAAATATACGGGCAGACCGGCAGATATGCTGGTAAAGTTATACCACAGGTCTGATTTCAATGAAGTTGACGAAAATGATCTAATTAAATTTTCATATGGCAGCCGCAAGATAGCATTAAGAAAAAAACCGGATGGGACCTGCCTGTTTCTCTCTGAAAAAAGGCGGTGTACAGCATATGAGGCACGTCCGGTATCCTGCCGTATTTTTCCCATCGATGTAATCCTCGATGAGGACAATAACGTGACTGAACTGGAACTGTCCGACGTCATACGTGACAGGTTCATTAAATGCAAATTTTATTACGGCAAGGCCCGCTCATATAAAAGTTTTGAACAACTGGCAATCCAGGCTGCAGAAGAAACCGACTCATACTGGAAAAAAATAAGACGATGGAACAGGATGGACGGCACAGGGGGAAAATCCGCGTTTCTCAGGTATCTGGGGGTTGACTCCTCTTAGAGGAGGGTCTTATGAGACATGCCGTCATGGTAAAAATAGTCTTAAAGGAGGATGTAATGATAGCAGAAGTGCAGATTATTGAAGGCGGGAAACTGATAAAAACGGAAAAAATGAAACTGTCACTGGTAAAGGAATTCAGCGACAGCATCACCATCTATGAAAACGAGGCAGGAAATGCCGTCATATATTTCAAAGAAAAAGATGAATATATCCTCATCTCAATCGACATGGCTTAGCAATATATTTCAGATTCTGTAGTCTTTACCCGCCATGTGTCCATCTCAGAGGGAGCCTGATCCTGAAAGTTGTGCCCTCCCCCTCCTTGCTTTCCACATCAATTTCCCCCATGTGCTCTGATACGATCCGCCTTACCATCGGCAATCCCATGCCAAACCGCTTGTCCTTTGAACTGAACATGGGATCGAATATTTTATCCAGAATCTCCGCACTGATGCCATTGCCCGTATCCGAGAATTCGATGACCGCGGTATTATCATCATCACTGACCCTGATGATGATCATGCCTCCCTCAGGGGTCGCTTCTACAGAATTTTTTATGAGGTGTGACAGCGCAATCTGAAACAGGTGTTTCTGAATATTCACATGCAGCGGACGACCGGAAGGCTTAAACACGATCTCCACGCCCCTGGACGTGGCCATGTTTTCAATAATGGAGATGACGCTTTCAACAACCATGTTCACGTCCTCATACCTGAACATCGACTTCCTGCTTTTCAGGAGGGAATGAAAATCCTTTACAATGCTGTCAAGCTTTCCCGCCTCATCAATAATATCATTGAGCTTCGGCCGCAGCCTCTCCGGCACATCTTCCTTATCAAGCATCCTTCTGCATATTAACCCTATCACAGAAGCAGGATTTCTGATCTTGTCCGCGAGAGTCAGCGCCATCAGGCTCATCGTCCGTTCCGCTATAAGGGTTTCTATTTCCTGGTTGTATTCCTCAAGCAGGTGCCTGTAATCTTTTTCCATCAATATCAGCTTATTATAGCGAACAGCCTTTTCAACAGCATGAACAAGCAGTTCCGATGTAAAGGGCTTTATGATAAAATCAAAGGCGCCCATCTTTATTGCGCCCAGTACTTTCTCCATGTCCGCGTATGCCGTCATCAGGATCACGGGAATCCTGGGATTGATCTCATGAATTTGCCTGAGCAGTTCAATCCCTGATATGGTCGGCATAACTATATCCGTAATGACGGCATCAATATGGTCTTCTTCAAACCTCTTCATTGCATCTTCAGGGCTTGATGATGAAATGACATGATACCCGTATTCTTCCAGGAGAAGAGATGATGATTCCAACACCGCGGGTTCATCATCAACGACAAGTACTGATCCAAATTTTCCCTTACTCATAAAAAGACCTCGTATACAGTATAATCCATGCTTTATCTGGCCGCAACTCATTTCGTGCGTCAATCTCTTTCCGCCTGACGACTCGACACTTTGCATAATTATATGCTAATTTATCATAGACTGAGAAATGACTGATCTTGAAAAAATAAAACATCTGCTAAAACACTGGCTGGAGCACAATGAGGCCCATGTCAGTAATTACAAAGAATGGGCCTCAAAGGCCGAGACACTTGGAGAGCATGAATTATCTCATATTATCAAACAGATAGCGGATAGCAGCGAGAATCTTAATGAACTATTTGTGAAAGCAATGGACTTGATAAAAAAGAGTAGTCAGTAGGCAGTAGACAGGGGAAAACGTCGAGCTTTGCAACGCCATCTTCTTACTACTTGCTACTTTCTTTGTCTTTTTTCTCCTGACTCCAGACTACTGCCTACTCTTTTTTGTTTACTATCTACTTTTTTTACTATCTTATACAGTTCCGGATACAAATCTTTCGCCTCAGTCACATCTTCCTTCAGCAACCGTACACCTTCAGTCACATGCTTCAGGAAATAGCTCTTGCCTTTCACTGTTGACAGGAAACCGTATGCCCCGAGCGCCTGCATATGCCTTTGCAGTCTGCAGGTAAGCAGTGTATCACTAAAATATTTCCTGTCAAATCTTTTGCCGGAATTCTCTCTTTTATGAAAATTCTCCATTCCCCCCTTTTTTAAAGGGGGGTGAGGGGGGATTATTCCCTTTGCCATTTTATCCATATAGTAAAGCAAAAGCTCTTCTCTCAAACCATCCTCAAGCCGGTAATACGGGTCCCAGAGTATAGAAGCCATATCATAGGCAGGCGGGCCGATCCTTGCCCCCTGGTAATCTATTATCCTTATCTCCTGACCTTTTATAATTATAATATTCTGTGACTGGAAATCACGGTGGATCACGGTCTTGGCAAATGAGTCTGCCCTTAATGCAAGTTGATGAAATTCCTTATCCAGCACTGAACTGTTTTCGACTCTTATATCGCTGATGCCTTCAACAAATCTTTCGATAAAATAATCGGTCTCCCAGCGAAAATGATCGTAGTCAAATATTCTTTCCTGCAGGGCCGGACATTCAGCAATACGCCCTGCAGCCTGCAGATGCATTTGAACCAGTGCATCTATCACCTTTTTATAAATACCTGTAATCTCCCTCTCTCCACGGGGGCACTTGAGGTGACTGTAAAGAGAGATGTCCCCTGCATCTTCAAATACAGCCTCCCTCTTTTCAGCGTCCTCGTGTATCAGCCGGGGGACAGGGACCCCATGCTTCATAAAGAAGCGCGTATATTCCATCTGCCGTTCGAAATCAGGATCATCTCTGGTGCACTGCATAAGCACGACAGACGCATTATCCTTTCGGATCCTGAAGTACTTCCTGTCCGATCCCCCTGTACCGATCGGTTGTCTTTCATTTTCTTCGAAATTAAATATCTCAGGCTCTGGAATCTCAACTTTAAAGCCCGGACCAATGATGCAGTTTTCGTGTAGGGGCAATTCATGAATTGCCCCTACCCCTGTTTCAATACAGCTATGCGGAAGCAGGATGCAGTTTTTGAGTGAAACA
>JAJRVB010000187.1 GCA_024277515.1 Nitrospirota bacterium
TATCTGCTTGGACTGCCAGGAGGTATTCTCATAGGGTCCGGGTTTCATTCCTATTACTATACGGAAGAACGCATACTCAAGCCCCTCCGGGTCAAAAAGTATTTTTTCTCCCTCGGCATCGCATTTCTTCTCTACGGGGCGCTCGGGGGTACCATTGTCCCCAAGGGAGATTTTTTCCCTGCCAATGTCCTGAATACTGAATCTTTTCTGGCGGCATTCAGGGTTCCTGTTCAGGCTTTTCGTGCAGTATGTGCGATTACCATAGCATGGGCCCTGACCGGAATGATCAAGATATTCAACTGGGAGATACGAAGCAGGCTGCAGGAAGCACAGAATATTTTGAGAGAACAGTTAAAAGAATCCGAGGCGCGGTATATGGAAATAGTTGAAAGTTCCTCGGATATTATTCATTCCATAGACAGGGACAATCTCATTGTCAATTCGAATACGCCTGGCTGTGAAATCCTTGGTTATACAAAGGAAGAACTTGTCGGGGAAAACATCAAGTTGATATGTTCTCCAGTAACAGCGATTGCGTTGGAGGAGGAATTTCAGAAAACCAGACGTGAAGGCTCCGCATTTCTCGATCATGGTCAGTTAGTCAGGAAAAACGGAGAGCATGTAGACGTTGCAATACATTCCATTGCAATGTTCGATAACAAGAGAAATTTTCTTGGCATACGGCTGACCTTCCGGGACATCACGGAACGCAAGCAGATTGAGGAGGCATTTCTCAAGAGCGAGGAGAGATACCGTCTGCTGTTTGAAGAATCACGGGATGCCATCTATATCACCACGCGTGAGGGGGAATTCATAGACATTAATCAGTCCGGCCTCGACCTCTTCGGATATTCAAAAGATGAAATTATGGCCATAAATCCCAACCAGCTCTATATTGCGCCGGATGATAGAATAAAATTTCAGCGGGCGATTGAAGAAAAGGAATTTGAGAGAGACTATGCAATCCGACTACGGAAGAAATCCGGGAAAATAATGGATTGCCTCATTACAGCATCTCTGCGAAGGTCCGGGGCAGGGGACATTATCGGCTTTCAGGGGATCATCCGTGATGTGACTGAGCGCAAGAAGATGGAGGAAGAACTCCAGAAGATAGAAAAGCTTGAATCAATAGGTATCATGGCCGGAGGCATTGCCCACGATTTCAATAATATCCTCACAACCATTGCGGGAAATATTTCACTTGCCAGTGTCTCTGTCAGGGAGAACAATAAACTGTCTGAAATCCTGTCGGATACCCGAAAGGCCTGTAAGCATGCAAAAAACCTGACTGACCAACTGTTGATATTTTCGAGGGGGGGAGCGCCGATCAAGAAACGAACGGACATGAAAGGCATTCTGAATGATTCGGTAAATTTTGCCCTCAGGGGTTCAAATATCACCTGTGTAAATGCCATTGCAGACAATCTGTGGTCCGTTGAAGTTGACAAGGGACAAATCATGCAGGTTGTGCACAATCTCGCAATTAATGCCAAGCAGTCCATGCCGGAGGGCGGGACGGTCAGAATTATCGCTGAAAACGTGCCGGCAGGGCAGCATGACAAATTGCCGCCCGGACATGGCGATTATATCAGGATCGGGATAGAAGATGAAGGGGTCGGTATCCCGAAAGAACATATAAAAAAGATTTTTGACCCCTTTTTTACTACAAAAGAGAACGGCAGCGGCCTTGGCCTTACCTGCACATATTCAATCATAAAAAACCATGACGGGCTGATAGATGTGCATTCTGAAATTGAAAACGGGACCTCTTTTTATATCTACCTGCCCGCTTCGTCCGGCAAGACGGCTGTTGAGGACAATAGTGCGGATGCTGCGATCCACGGGTCAGGATACATACTTGTGATGGATGATGAAGAAAATGTCAGAAAAAGTGTAGGCAAGATGCTAAAGTATCTTGGATATGAAGTGGAGCTCGTAAAAAACGGCGATGAAACTATCTCGCTTTATAAAAAGGCAAAAGAGTCCCTTCAACCCTTTGACGCTGTTATTATGGACCTGACTATTCGCGGCGGCAAGGGAGGGAGAGAGACTATCGAGAAGCTGCATGAAATCGATTCGGGTGTAAAGGCGATCGTATCAAGCGGCTACTCTAACGACCCCGTTATGGCTGACTACAGGGAATTCGGTTTTTGCGGGGTCATTCCAAAGCCTTATGAAATTGAGGACCTGAGCGCATTATTGCATAATATAATAACTTCAACAGATTGATACATGAATACTGAAAGTCATGGAGACCCCAGGGCGCCAAAGAAGACGCATAAGGAGAACATGCCGTAAATGAAAAAGAAGATTATAGTGTCCCTGCTCGCCCTGTTTGTTTTTTTTACGATTGGAGCGGCTATCGCCGTGCTCTATATGACGGATACTACCGCGAAATTAAAGGGCATTATTGAACTGCATGAGGTAGAAGAGTTAAGACGCTCCCTGATCATCAATATTCAGACCGTACAGAAGAATCTTTATACTGCAAATACCCAGTTTGCCAAAGACCTTGATGCGGTTGTATCCAATGTAATTGAGCTTGATAAATCCGCGGACAAATGCTCGTCATGCCATCACCGCAAAGAATTAGCCGACAGAATAATCAGCCTGCAGTCCTTTATAAATGATTTTGAAACAAATCTGAGCCGATTCATCACAGTACGCGCAAACTCTCAGAGGCTTCTGAAGTACCAGAGAGAGACGGTCGAAATAGGAGACAAACTGATTGAAATGGCGGAACAGATGTCTCACAATGCCACTACCAGCCTGTCGGACAGGACAGCCAGGGCCATGATAGAAATCAACCATGTAAAGATCATCCTCCTGGTAACGGTCATTATAACCTTCATCCTCGGCATCATGGTGGCCTTGAGGCTGATGAGTTCGGTGACACAGCCGGTCAGGGCGCTCCTGAATGCAACACGAATGATCGCCTCCGGAGAATACGGATCTACCATCGCGTACAAGGACAAGACCGAGTTTGGAGAACTCGCGACACACTTTAATTCAATGAGCACCGCCATCAAGGAAGGATATGATAATATTCAGCGGGAGATCGCGGAGCGCAGGCAGACGGAAGCCGCCCTGCGCCAGAGTGAAGAGAAGTTCAGGAAATTTTTTGAAATGTCGCCCATCGGCATCATTATTTATCCTATTGAGCTGGAATGCCTTAACAAACCCCTCGCGTTTGCCACATTCAATTCGGCGTTTCACAACTTTTTTGGCTATACCAGAGAAGAGCTTAACAGTAAATCCATTGCCGAACTGTCATATTCGGAAGACCTTGATAAAAACTATGAACTGTCACAGGAGCTGCGTGAAGGGAAACGCATCAACTACCGGATGGAAAAAAGATATATCAAAAAGAGCGGTGAAATTGTCTGGGGGTATATCAACAGCACCATACTCAGAAATGTACACCATGAACCTTCCCAGATCATAACTATTCTTGTTGATATAAATGAGCGGAAAAAGATGGAAGAAGAGCAGCTGAAAATCGAGAAGCTTGAGTCAGTCGGCATACTGGCCGGAGGCATCGCACATGACTTCAATAACATAATGACCTCCATTGCGGGAAATATCTCGCTCGCAAAGATGTCATCCGATCTCGGCAGGAATACCTATGAAATACTGGCAGACACGGAAGAGGCATGCCGCAGCGCAAAAGACCTGACGAGCCAGCTTCTCACTTTTTCCAAAGGCAATGCCCCGATCAAGAAAGTGCTCTCTATTGCAGAGCAGCTCAGGGATTCGGCCCGTATCGTCCTGAGAGGCACCAAAGTGAACTGCGAGTTTTCCCTGCCTGATAATTTATGGGCTGTTGAAGTTGATGAAGGCCAGATTAACCAGGTCATTTTCAATCTGCTTATCAACGCCAGTCAGGCCATGCCGGAAGGAGGAACAATCCGGGTAAGCGCTGAAAATGTCGATGTTGATGAACAGAACGCTCTGCCTCTGATAAACAGGGGATATGTCAAGATCACTTTTGAAGACCATGGGGTGGGCATTCCCAAAGAGCAGCTCCATAAGATATTCGATCCGTATTTCACTACCAAACAAAAGGGGACCGGCCTGGGACTTTCGAGCACGTATTCAATTATTAAAAACCATGATGGATATATTGAAGTTAAATCAGCGGTGAATTCCGGAACGATCTTCCATGTGTATCTGCCCGCATTAAAAGGAGAGTTCCCTCCTGAAAACAGAAAGAAACCATCTATCCGCACAGGCGAAGGGAAAATCCTGTTAATGGATGACGACCAGAACATCCTCTCTACTGTCGGAAAAACGCTTACGAAGATAGGCTATAAAGTTGAACTTGCAAAGGACGGGACCGAGGCGATAGATCATTACAAAGACGCACTGTCCGATGAACCGTTTGATGCAGTCATTATGGACTTGACCATCCGGGAATGGATGGGGGGGAAAGAGGCGATCGGGGAACTCCTTAAAATAGACCCGGGAGCAAAAGTGATCGTTTCGAGCGGTTATTCAACCGACAAGATTATGGCAAATTTTAAAGAATACGGATTCTGCGGTGTCATAATCAAACCGTACCAGATTGAAGCGCTGAGCGAGGTGCTGTATCAGGTCATAACACAAAAAGCGCAGTAACAGCCACATCCCCAATAAGACAGACTCATTTCAGTACATTTTCTGATATCACCTTACTCATCCACTCCCCTGCCGTCCTTCCCCACGCCTTAATATCAGATCCCGTGACCTGAATCACATCTTCCATTTAATATTCTTTTTACCATAGAAACATGGTGCAGATTAATCTGAAAAATGTATTCAGACCACGCATTATGATTGTGTTCATTTTTGTCCTTTCACTTGCCGCATGCGGAGGGGGAAGCGGAAGCGGCAGCGGGAGCAGTGAATTCGGAGAAAGCAGTACCGGCACCGCCCCTGCCGCAGACAAATCAATAACCCTTTCGTGGGGGGAACCCACGACTAACAGTGACGGTTCGCCCCTTAATGACCTGGTAGGCTATAAAATATATTACGGGGACTCGTCCAGTAATTACACACAGACAATCGATGTAGGCAATTATACATCCGCGGTAATCAGCAGTTTATCTTCCGGAACATGGTGCTTTGCTACCACAGCCTATGATACGTCAGGCAATGAAAGTGACTATTCAAACGAGGCATGCACCACCATTTAGCCTGAATCAGGAACTTACCGCGCACTCCCGGACTTTTCGTGATATTCCGATTCGTCGTTGACACCCCAGAGATCATGACTTGCACCCTGAATATTTTCGACTGCCAGCATTGCGGTCAACATGGAGTGGTCCTGATTGTTATATCTGTGCAGACCATTCCGGCCCATAAGCTGAAGGTTGCCGATCCCGTCTGAAAACCGGCGTATAATCTCCAGCATCCTCCGGTATTGCGAGTCATATGCCGGGTATGCCTTGGGCATGCGGACCACTTTCCCGTCTTCCACATCAGGGGGATGGACAAGCCCTATCTGATCGAGCTCTCTCTTCCCGAGTTCGATCAGATCACTGTCCTTCATGTTCCAGATTTCATCGCCTTCAAAACAGAAGTACTCAAGACCGAGACAGGATTTGCCTGGGGCGGATACCATATCAGGGCTCCAGTTTTTGAAGTTCTGGACCCTCCCCAGCCTTACTGCCGGGTCATGAATATATATCCAGTTATCAGGGAACAGGTCTGATTTGTTCACGATCAGGGCCACGGTGAGGAAATCTCTGTACCTGAGATTATTTGCAGCATCAAGCACTTCTCCGGGAACAGATGGTCTGAATTTCCCTATCAGCTCCCTGATCGGCATACTGCTTATAAAGTCCGTTCCGTAGTATAAATGTCTCATTCCATTCACACTCGCTTCCAGTGATTCTATTTTTTTTGTCGTCCTGTTCCAGTTTATCGCCTCAACTTCACTGCCCAGACAGACACGGGCCCCTTTTCTCTGAATAATATCCGAAACACCCTGCCACATCATGCCCGGTCCCAGCCTGGGGTAGTCAAATGAATCGATCAATGTCTTTTCGATGCTCCCGTTATTTTTCTGACCAGGTCTGAGCAGTGTGTTCTTTATTGCGCTTTTCAGGGACAGCCCCTTGATCCGCTGCGCTGCCCATTCAGCCCTTATTTCATGGCAGGGGATGCCCCAGACTTTTTCCGTATACGCCTTGAAAAAAGTATTATAGAGCCGCTTCCCGAAACGGTTCGTGACCCACTGCTCGAATGTATCTTCATTTTTCGACGGGAACATATGCGAATATATATAACTGAGTATTATCAGGGAGCTGTTCCATATGCCCAGACCGGACAATGCATTAAGCGGACGTATCGGATAAAAGAAAAACTTTTTCTTGTAGTAGATCCTTGAGAGGCGTTTCCTGTGGAGCAGGTCGTCGTTCAGGACTTCCCGCCACATCTCCTCCGCCCTCTTGATTTTTGTAAAAAAACGGTGCCCCCCGATGTCAAAGAGATAATTTTTGTAATTAACGGTCCTCGATATGCCGCCCACTACCCGGTCTTTTTCGAGCACAATTGATTCTTGCCCCAGCTTGCATAATTGATACGCAGCCGTAAGACCTGCAGGGCCGGCGCCTATGATGACTACTTTATTGTTCTTCAGTTTCTCAGTGGAATTTTGCATCGCTCATGGATTTAGCCAGGGGCAAAATCAGGGCAGAGTAACATTACTGAACATGCCCTGCCCTTCCATTGTCATAATAACATCTCGAATTTTTTTTATCTATGGTAATCAGGTGAGCTGATGGCAAGTTAAATTAAAATACAGGCTTATCACTTTTTCTTCAGCTTTTTATCCACACTGTCCAGTATCTTCTTCAGTGACTCAACCTGCTCGCTCAGCAATTTTTCGCTGGATTCTTCCGCTGATTTCTCTGTGCCTTTTGGGGCGTCCCCGCCTTCAAGCCGCCCTACGCGGCTTAACAACCCGGAGATTTTCCTGTCCGTGTCATCTTTCAGCCTGTCCACTTCCCCCTCCAGGCGGCCTATCTTTTCTGACAGCAGCGTGATGGTCTCGATGGTCTTTTTTACGGCCTCCTCGTGCTCGATAATCCTTAAAGCGATATCACCGGCCAGCGCGCGGTAGTCTGTGTCTTTTTCTTTTTCTGATGTCTCTGACGCATAGGCATCCCGGGAAATGCTGGCGTAATCCCTTGACTCAAGGTCTTTGACAACATCTTTCACAATCTCGATGCTTACTTCTTTTTCGCCCTCAACGAACGCTGTAAGCAGCGCAAGATCACACAATATATTTATAAGCCGCGGGATGCCGCTCGTGAACCTGTAGATAATCCTGGGCATTTCACCCTGGAATTTTATTACACGATTGTTACCGGCAACGGCAAGACGGTGCTTGATGTACTTGACGGTTTCCTCCAGAGTGAGCGGACTGATGTGGTAATTAATATTTATACGCTGACGCAGCTGGATGAGCTCAGGCAGCATCAGTGTTTTATTCAGCTCAGGCTGCCCCACAAGTATTATCTGGAGGAGTTTTGCCTTGTCAGTTTCGAGATTGGAGAGCAGGCGTATCTCTTCCAGTAAATCAGGGGAAAGGTTCTGCGCCTCGTCAATCAGGAGCACTGGCTGGGATTTTTTCGCGTATTGACTGATAAGGAAATCATTCAACTCACTTAACAGTTTGGTCTTTCCTTTTCCCTCTACGTCAAGTCCAAAGTCTTCGTTTATCATGGATATGAGCTGCTCCGAAGAAACCTTGGTATTGTTGATCCTTGAGAGATTTACTTACTTGCCCAGATTTTTTATGAAGTTGCGGATCGTTGTGGTCTTGCCCGCTCCGATCTCACCCGTAATAAGAATAAACCCGATTCTTTCCTTTACCCCGTAATCCAGGTAAGTAATAGCCTTTTTATGAGTGCTGCTCTGAAAAAGAAAGTCCGGGTTCGGCAGCAATTCAAAAGGTTTGCATCTGAATGAAAAATGTTTTTCATACATTATAGTGACCTGTGGTTATTCGATTGATGCAACCATTGGGATATGACCCCTGACATTTTCATTTTTTGCCTTTTCCGTATTTATAATAATAACGCGCAGAGGGTCTTTTCAAGCCCTGCCGGCATATTGCCGACCATCTGTTATCGCACTTTCAGTGATTATCATGCCCCTGCCTTATCCTCGCCATCAGGCGCCCGGCCCCGCTGTTCCGGGGGTCTACATCCAGGACTTCATTGACAAGCGATTCAGCCCGGCTGACTTTATTATCTTTCAGAAAAATCTCTGCGAGCAGGATTTTGGAAGTGACCCTTAACGGCGATATCCGTAGAGACTTTTGCATAATCTCCTCAGCTCTGTGATATTCCTTTTTGGAAGCATATGCAGACGCTGCAATTTCATATGCCTCCGGATTGTCCTCCACATCTTTCATGTACCTCATTATTTCCTTTAAGGCAGGGTCCGCCCTGCCGGATTTGATATATACCCTTGCCAGTGACAGCCGCGCCTCACTAAAGGAGGGATTGAGATAGAGCACCTTGAGAAATTCTTTTTCCGCAGCTCCATGCCTGCCGGCCAGATAAAATGCCGCGGCCAGTTTGTACCTTGCTTCAAAATAACTTCGGTCTTTTTCAATGGCCTTTTGAAATGCTATGATCGCGCCATCCGGATTCCCCTCTTTAAGGAGATTCACGCCGCGTTCATAATACTGATGTTTATCAATATCCTGCAGGGTACACCCCGAGACAAATAATATACTCATGATGACACATATTATCCTTTTTCGAATAATATTCACTCCGCATTTCCCTTACAAATCCCTGATAAGCTCCTCATATAATTCCGGGTTTCCATCCATCATTTCCTGTTCAATCTTTGCTATATCGCCCAGATACGGTGTCCTTATCCCGTGATAATCCACAGGGTCGCCTATCGCCTCAAATTTAAATCCAAATCTGTTAAGCAGAAAGACTATGCCCTTTGTCATTACCGCGTACCAGTGGGTAATGCCTCTCCTCCTGCTTTCCTGATATACGGCCTTATACAGATTTATCAGCACTTCATGTCTGCGTCTCCGTTCGCTGTATGATTCATTCTGACGGCGGCCGCTCCTGTTGCGGTATTTGTCATCAGACCTTCTGACGTAAGATCTGCCGTTTGTATAGTTTGACGAAAAATTAAAACTGCCTATGCTTCTGCGCTCCTCATCAGGACCGTATATATATTTATCTTCCGACCTTCTCCTGTAGTTGCGGTGTATGACCAGCCGTGAAATTTCAGCGATCGATTCCTGAGGCAGTTCATCCCTGTTTATATTTAATTCACAATGCGTTTCCGTTGGAAATCCTTCAGAAGAATGGAGTATTAAACTGATCGCCCCGGCAATCTTCCGCATATCATCTTTTACCACAAAGTGCACTGCATTTCTGTCATATAGATCCGTTATGATCTCTTCAGGATAGTTTTCCGGTTTTTCAAAGCCCCACTCGTAGCA
>JAJRVB010000188.1 GCA_024277515.1 Nitrospirota bacterium
AAATAATATGACAAAAAGTGATGATATCAGTGATGAATGAATTCAAGAAAGCATCAATAATCTCCGAGATTATAAGTATAACGAGGTGCTGTAAGGGATTAATATATCCATGATCAAAAAAATAAAAACTGAAAATCTGAAGACAGGGATGTATATCAGTGATTTAAACTGCGGCTGGTTGAAACACCCTTTCTTCGGCACTATGCGGAGTATAAAAGTTGACAGCGATCATATTATCAGCAAGATTGAGGAGAGCGGGATTATCGAGGTTTATATTGACACAGAGCAGGGTTTGGATATTGACGAAGCCTCTGCGAAAAAAGAAATAGATGAGGAATTAAAGGAGAAGATTAAGAACAGTGAGGAACCGGTCCCTGAACCGGTGCGCCCCGTCTCGATCGACGAAGAAATATTTAACGCGAAAAAAATAAAAGAAGAGACCGTAGAAATCATCCACGAGGTAATGAATGAAGCGCTGGTGGGGGGAGAGATTGAAAAGGGCAAAGTAGATCATGCTGTCGATGATATTATCAGTTCGGTGCTGCGTAATCAGGGTGCGCTTGTGGGCCTCGGCAGACTCAGAAAGATAGACGAATACGTATATTATCATTCCATGAGTGTATCTGTGTTATCCATAACATTCGGGAGGTACCTGGGGTTTGATCCGGAACTTGTGAAGGACCTGGGAACCGCGGCAATACTGCATGATATCGGTATTTCGCAGATCCCCGAGAACATATTGCGCAAGACAAGCCCCCTGAATGATGATGAATATGAAGAAGTAAAAAAGCATGTAGAGTATGGACGTATTTTACTCGAACAGAACGGGGACATCCCGGAGCGGTCGATCCTGGCTGCCTATCATCATCATGAGAAACTGGATGGCACGGGATACCCTAACGGTTTAAAGGGAGATGAAATAAGCCTGCTCGGTCAGGTCATGGCAATTACGGATGTCTACGACGCATTAACAACGAAGAGGTCCTGGAGGGGGAGAATCGAGCCGACCGAGGCCCTCAGGATGATTTACGAGTGGGGGGGGACCCAGTTCAGCAGTGAACTGGTTCAGAAATTTATCCGCAGTATAGGGGTGTATCCGGTAGGTTCGCTGGTCCGGCTGGAGAGCGGAATGATCGGCGTGATCATAAGCCATACTTCAGAAGACCTGTTGAAGCCGGTTATACGGGTAATTTACGATACAAACAGGGAGTATGTAGTCATGCCGTATACAGTTGACCTCTCCAAAGGGCCGGGTAATGGCGGGAGTGACAGGATAATCGGTTATGAACATCCTGAGAAATGGAATCTGCAGCCTGAGGCATATTTGTGACCCCGTAATTTAACTCTATCGATCGTTCCTGTCCTGCTTTTGCACTGCCCCGGCCATTTCTTCTGCAAAAACTGACAGGCTTTCATCCCGCGCGCCGAATATCACATACGTGTCATGTCCGTTAATTCCGTTCAATATGGTCTTTCTCTCTTCAATGACCTCCACGGACTTGCCGGCATTTTTTATTTCACCGGCAAGGTCATGACTCGAAATATCTTTGCCCGCAGTACCTCCGGCATAATATATGGGAAGCAGTATAAGGTGGTCGGTATCCCGGAGATGTTGTTTGAATGCCTGGATGTATTCCTTTTTCATCATCCTTGTCGGGGCAAATCCATGGGGCTGAAATATGTAGCAGACCTTAGGCCTGGTCCGTTTCATTGTTTCCATGAGCGATGAAATCTTGTGAGGATTATGGGCATAGTCATCAATGACAAGGAGCTTCCCGTCATTCAGGTGAATATCAAACCGCCTGTCAATTCCCTGAAATGCAGGCAATACTGCTGCAATGTCCTTCAGTGGTATCCCGAGTTCCGCAAGCAGGGCGATACATGGCAGGGCATTGTAAAGGTTATGCGCTCCGGGGAGTGAAAGGGTGAATGCCGTATTGTCCAGCCTGAATGTCGTACTGAAGGGCGCATACCTGATATCAGCCGCCTTGTACATGGATGGAGAATTTATAGAGAATGTGACCGTATCATTATTTATTACCGGAGCGAGACCGTTGTCGTCGGCATTAATGAAGACTTTTCCCGAGGTGTTTTTTTCAAGGGTCTCAAACATCTTTGCTGTCACATCAACGGAATGGTGGTCAAGCGCGAGGTTTAATATTATGGAATGCCGCGGCCTGTAATTGACAATGGAACCGTCCGACTCGCACGCCTCAATGACCAGGTATTCGGAATTACCGGAGAGGGAGTTGCCCGGACGTGAGGATGTCCTGAACTGCTTTACCCTGCCGCCGCCTATAAAATTCGGACTGAGACCTGTCTTGCTCATAAGAAACGCGAGCAGTCCGGAAGCAGTTGATTTGCCGCTCGTGCCTGAGACCGCTATTGTCCTGTACTGACCGGTTATTTCAGTCAGAAATTCAGGGCGGGTCTTTATTTCTACTCCCAGTGCTTTCGCCCTGACAACCTCGGGCCGGTCCGCCTCAACCGCCGTGCTGAAGACAGCGAGACTGAATGACTGGTCCAGGCCGCTCCCGTCCTGCGGGAAAATAGTGATGCCGGCGGACTGAAATGTCTGCCTGAGCGGATGGTCAGGGTCCAGGTCAAAGGCCCGGTCAGACCCTGCCACGTTATGGCCTTGATCAGCCATAAAACAGGCCAGGGCGGAAACTCCGCTTCCTGCAATGCCGGAGAAAAATATTCTGGATTTGTCGTTGTTCACTTGCAATGAAATATTTTAGCTTATTTTAGGTTAGAATATGAATTTGATTCATGGGCAGCGGTTCTGTTTAAATAGACAGGGCCGTAAACAGGCCGGCTTATTGTTTTCAAAATTATACCATGGAAAAGAAACCGGATCTAAAAGGACTTGATGTCCTTGTTGTTGAAGACGATGTTTCAGCATTAAAGAATATTGAGCAGGAGCTGAAGAATGTCGGTGCGGACGTATATACCGCGCAAAACTTCGATCAGGGACTCAGTTTTCTCATTCATACTCATATTGAAGTCATTATCGCCGCCCTTGATCTGGTGGACGAAGAGGCCATAGAGATGGTCAAGGACTATAAGGT
>JAJRVB010000189.1 GCA_024277515.1 Nitrospirota bacterium
CCTCTCTTCTCCAATTGACAGAACGAACTGTTTCAGCCTTTCAAACGTACGGAAACGAGCCCCGGACGGCCTGCCAAGCTGACCACCAATGAGCTTTTCCTCTTCCATTATTAGTTCAACGCACTTTCGGACAAGTTCATGGTGTTTGTCTTCTCGTGGTATAGCCGGTTCATCAGGAGTGCATTCCGCAGCCCTTAAAATGGCAAACTGGGACTCTGTGACACTTTTGCCTTCTTTATCTATCCATGTTAAAGCATCATTGCCGTCGGCAGTGCGCATATAAACGAGAGCACCTTCGGGTTTATGCCGTGACGGTACATGTAGTTTCGTGGAATATACGACAGGCGGCAGGGACGGGATCATCTTCTGCAGTTCAGGCTCTGCTGAAACAGCATTTTTCCAGATCTGATAGGCATAAGAAGCAAGATCAACCTCACCGTCTGCATCTCCATTCAGAATATCTGCTTTTTCATGATAAAGATCAAGGATGATATGCTCATCGCGGTCATCTTCAAAGAAGGCCTCATCAGTGCCAACGACTTCTGCGTTTTCATGGAGTCTTTGGCGCACTCTTGACCTTAATTTTATTATTCGTTCCACACCGTCAGCTGGAAGAAATGAGTAACATATGATATTTTCAGCAGTCTGTCCTATCCTGTCCACTCGACCCACACGCTGAATAAGGCGAATTATCGCCCATGGCAGGTCGTAATTAATGACAATAGAGCAGTCCTGAAGATTCTGTCCCTCACTGAGCACATCTGTGGCAATCAGAACCCGCAGTTCATCTTCGGCTTTGATCTCGTTTCTCTTTTCGTTACTTGCAGGGCTGAACCGCCACGCTAAAGCCGTGGGGTCTTCCGAGTGTCCTGTGGCCGCAGCCAGTCTTGTGATTCCCCTTTGCTTCAACTCTGATTCAAGATAATTCACAGTATCCGCAAACTGGCTGAAGATAATTACTTTGTCTTTTTTATGTTTGCCGGTCAGTAACTTATACAGGGCATCCAGCTTTGCGTCCTTTTCCGCTCTCCACTGTCCGCATTTTTCTAAAGCTGTAAACAGGGCGTTTATGTCGCTTCTAAGATCTTTGGCAAGATCATTCAGGAAGAGGGAAGATTTGAGCCATTTGAAACGCTTTCCGTGCCTTTTATGATATTGGTTGTAAATTTCAGAAGCAGATTGCCTGTAATCATCCGGCGTCCTGAGTTCATCCTCATTAAGCCCGTCATTGCCATTGCCGTCATCATCATTATCAAACAGGCCTGAGTCCGTATCTTCGTCTGTAAACCGGCTGTCCATCAGCGCCGGGTCCTGAGTTCCGATCGGGACAGGTTTGTCATTCTCAATGGCATGGAGATAGATGTAATTTCGGAGAATATGCCGTTCTATTGACAGGACAAAGGCTTTCCCGCTGCTTTCAAGCCGCTTGAAAAGATTGGTCCGGCAAAAACCCATGAGACGTTTCCCCGCCCTTGAAAGATCCTGTATAACCTTGGCCTCAGTCTGTGTCGGCGGCTCATGAGGTGTTTCATGAATATAGTTGCCAAGTCCGTATCGCGGCAGGCTTAAGTTATTGATAGCATCGATAATATCAGGGGCATAGAGCCTGGCGTATTGATCGTCGGGATTGTTGTCTTCGATATTGAATTTAACTGTCTGAGGTTTGCGCACAGGGAAGTAAGAACGGCTTCCATCTTCAAAGGTTAAGTACTTTCGTCCTGTTTCAGGGTCTGGGATGGCATAGTTGTCCTGGATAAAACTGCGTGTACGCCTTACCAAAAAAAGTCTCATTAACTCCCGCCAGTCATCGGGATAGGGGCTTTTCTCAAAAGCTGCCAGAGAGCGTGCAGAACATTGATGCCGCCGTATAAATTCAGTTTCCCCTATGTCCCGGAGCAATCTTTCAGGCCGGATTCCTATGTCTTTTTCTTCCTGCACAAAAAGCCGGAGCTGGTTTGATAAATCAACATAGTTTTTATTGTAAGGTGTGGCGGACAGGAGGATGCATCTGCTTTCGTTTTCCTGAATATATTCATGAATAGCCCGGTACCGCTTACCCTCCCGGTTGCGCAGATTATGGCTTTCATCGATGATTACCAATCTGTAGCGCCTTAACGTGGGAAGTTCATTGATGGCCATTGTACTTGAAAGCACTTTTGAACGCAGGCGGTACCTGTGGCTGTAATCTTCCCACATTCTGACGAGGTTTTTGGGACATATGATAAGTGTTTCCAGGCCGTAATCATCTTCAAATATACGGGCGAGCGCAGTCGCCATAAGAGTCTTTCCAAGACCTACGACATCTCCGATGATTACCCCGCCGCGCTTATTAAGATGATGCGCCGCTATTTTGACTGCTGCGGTCTGATAATCAAATAGTTTATTTCCAAAATCCCTCGGAATACGGAATTCCAGAAGTCCGCTGCGTGCTTCCTCAGCGAGATGGTATGCCATTTTTACATAGATGTGATACGGTGGAATCAGGTCTTCACGTGCCCAGCTTTCTTCAATAATACTAACTAATTCATTTGAAATGTCAATGCACCATCTGTCATTCCAGCGGTCTTCAAACCATTTAGATAGTTTATTCGCGGCGTCATGATCAAGCACATCTATGTTTAATTCACCCTGTTTGGAAAGTCCCGAAAAGGTCAGATTGCTGCTTCCGAGATAACCGGTGGTTGGATTAACCGGATCAGAGCGAAACAGTAAATACAGCTTGGCATGTAAAGGATACCGCATAAAAAGTTTGACTGCAACTTTCCTGTCCTTTATCTGACGGGCCAGTCGCCGCAGACCTGCTTCATCATCATTCGTTGGAATGCCTATCGTTAATTGATCTCTGAATTCTTCAGCTAATTTCTTTTTAATACGAAGGGCCGTTTGATTGTCAAGTATACTGTCATTTTTTATAAGACTCAGCGCTTCTTTCAGTTCTTCCTCTGGAAGACGCTGCATCCCCACAAGTAGACGGCAGCGATTGCCCTTTCCTCCGGACCACTGTTCTATATATGAATCGATATGTTTCCAGCCGCGCAGGTTAAAGTAACCAACACAAAAATCAGCATGGTCGGAGAGTTGAAGAGTTTCTTTTAAGGCAGGGAGTAATGAGTGGTCAATGTTGTCAAATATTCTTGGCATAGGATATAGTCAATACCTCTTCTCCTTTTTTACCTTCTTTCTGACATTTATGTGCTTACAGGACCAATGACAAGCCCTATATCAGGATTCTTGTGAGTTTGGGTTTTGATATCCCTTTCTTCTTGCGGGATTATTTGTCAATCAACCCCTCCGATTTCCCTTAAGTAGTATATTCTTAACAGGGTGAAGGATGCAAGATACAGGATGCAGAATTCAGGATTCAGAAGAAATAAGGACTTTATGGGTCCTCAGATTCCTCAGATTTTCACAGATTTTCAAAAGAGTGCTTCCAATAATATTATCGTGACCTTTTGCGTTGTGGTTTCCGGGCAGACTGAGCCTTTTTTTTCACCAGCTCAACAAAATTTACAGAGGGAAGTATAAATTTGCCATGGAGGCAGTTGGCGGTAGCCTGTGCCACAATTCCTCTTGCAGTCCCG
>JAJRVB010000190.1 GCA_024277515.1 Nitrospirota bacterium
AATAGGGCCTCCGTCTCCCATCACCCTCAGGCCGCTCTGATTTACAATATCGCCTTCGGCATTGATCGTGAAATGACCGTTTCTTGTATATTTTTCTCCTTCAAGTTCGAAAAAACCTTCGCCGTTGATCGCAACATCAAGTGGGTTGCCGGTATGCTGAATATTCCCGGGAGAAAAATCAATTATGCTCTTTGAGAGTTCAGTCATTACCCTTCCATCCTGCATGCCGGACGGCCTGTTATCAACCGGCATTATATATTCTTTAAAGGCCAGTCTCTCCTTTTTATACCCTGACGTATTTGCATTTGCGATGTTCTGTGTAAACACATTCATATGTTTCTGTTTGAGTACCGCTCCGGAGAGCGCTATAAACATTCCTTTATTCATAACTTATTATTTGCAAACTCCATGCCAATGGTTAAATAAAAGATAAACAGAGGTAAAAAGGCATGCTTTCATGTTGTTACCCTCCGGTTCATCTCCTCTTTTTTATTTATGAATGGGCGCTCAAACCCGGAACTATTTTCCCGCGCGGAAAATATGTCCCTATACCCTGATATCAATCTTTCCATCCCTCTGCCGCTTTTTAGCATCTCTCTCCCTTCTGCCCTTATTCTCATTCTTTTTCTCCTGCCTTTTTTTATTCATTTCCGACTCCTGGTCTTTGTTTACAGGAGGAATAATGTACGTCTTTCCTATGCCGTCGATTGCCATCTCAAGATCTCCAGCTTATCTGTGATCTCCCTGTGCCCCCCGGATGAGGGGATTGTGTGACATTGCAATGTATTCAGTAAATATGTGCCCTGTCATGATCTCTTCACTTTTGTCTTAAGTTTTGCAAGGACCTGACTATGGATCTGACAGACCCTTGATTCGGTAATATTCAATACCCGTCCTATCTCCTGCATGGTCAGCTCCTCATAGTAATAGAGGGCAAGGACCGTCTTTTCCTTTCTGGGGAGTGTATCAAGTAATTCGACCAGTTTTTCCTTTGTGTCCTTTTCCTCCAGAATGTCCAGCGGGCTCTTAGCCTTCGGGTCAGCAATGCACTCTGTGATATTAAGGTCACTGTCCGCATATTTGCTGTTTCGAAAATCTTACAGTCTTACGGGATTTGAAGAAGTCGCATATTTAAGCGTCCTGAAATATTCATCAAGAGGCATGTTCAGGGATTTTGCAACTTCAGTGTCATCAATCATCTTCCCGTTCTTTTTTTCGAGTCTTGTGCGCTCCCTGTTAATTACCTCAATCTTTTTTCTCATGGATCTCGGGATCCATGCCGTCGCCCTCAGTTCATCAATCATGGAGCCCTTTATCCGCAGTTCAGCATACGTCTTTAGTTTTACCCTCCCCGGTTCAAAGCGTTCGAGCGCGTCCATCAGGCCCATCAGGCCGACGCTTATAAGATCGTCAATGGTCACATGGTGAGGAAGCTTCCACGAAAGCCTGTACGCGGTATACTTGATATACGGCAGAAATTCCTTGATTATCTCTTCTTTTTTTTCTTCGTTTAACTCTGTCTGGTACTTTAACATTTTGCCTTTAATAGACCTCCAAGAAAAAACTGAAGTGTGCCTTTAATATTATCATTGGGTTCCTTTGCCAGCCTCCTGGATATATCAATAATACTTTTCGACGCTTCACATCCCGGATACATTTCAACCACTGCCGTCTGCTGTCTGACCGCCTGGGGTATGGAATTATCATGCGGCACATAGCCGATATAATCGAGTGAAATGCTCAGGAATTTTTCAGCGGCAGTCGAAATCCTCCTGTACACATCGCGCGCCTCATTCTCATCTTTTACATTATTCACGAGGATCCTGAAATTCTTTTCCTGATAATTAACAAAAAGGACCTTTATAAGCGCATATGCATCGGTCAACGCGGTAGGCTCGGCCGATGTTACAACAATAATTTCCTGCGCCGCCATGCAGAAAAACGCTACATTCGAGGAAATACCTGAAGACGTATCAATTATCAGGTAGTCCACAGGTTCATCATAGGTTTCAAATTCTTCAATGAGCCTCAGTCTCTGAAACTCGTCAAGGGCCGTTAATTCCTGTATGCCTGAGCTTGCGGGGAGTATTTTAATTCCCTCAGGCCCTTCTATGATGAGGTCTTTCAGTGTCTTTTCACCGGTAAACAGATGTTTGATATTATATTTTGTCGCCAGATTCAGCACCACGTCTATGTTGCTCATACCAAGATCGGCATCGAGCACCATGACTTTTTTATTAAGTTTGCTGAAGCTGATCGCGAGATTGGCGGCAATGTTGGTCTTTCCGACGCCCCCTTTTCCGCTTGCTATGGCGATTGTTCTCACCGTCTTCCTCTCAACAGTATTCATTATGCACTCCCCGTTCTTAAAATAAGATTCGTCAGCTTTCTGTTATCAATAAACTCTATGTTGCCGGGAACTTTCTGTCCTGTGGTGATATATGCGACCGGCTTCTGATAAATGCGGCAGATATTGTACATGGAACCCAGCCTTGCCGCCTCATCCGTCTTTGTAAACGCCACATGGTCTACGGGCAGAGTGCTGTAATGCCTGTGTGTCTCCATAAGGAAGTCATTGTCACTCACAGCGCTTAAGAGAAGCTGAGTTTCAACAGGCAGTCCCTTATCGTATATGCGCCTGAGGTCGTTCAGACACTCCTCATCCCTGGGGTTATGACCCATGGTGTCCACCAGCAGGAGGTCCCTGTCCGAAAAACGCCCTATAGTGTGCTTCAGGTCTTCAGTCCGGGAAACTATTTCGAGCGGTATCCCTATCATTCTCGAATATATCCGTATCTGTTCAGCGGCCCCCACCTTGTATGTATCAATGCTTATCAATGCCACCTTCTTTCCTTCCCGTATGGCCACTGACGCAAGTTTTGCTATGGTGGTCGTCTTGCCGACCCCGGTCGGGCCGATAAGCATTACCACCCGTTTTCTGTTTTGAGGGGAGGTCTCTCCGCTCCCGGGCCGTGCGGCATGAAATGGATTCAATACATTAATATCTTCAGACATGACCGCTTCAAGATCATCCGTTCCGGCCGCCCTTTCAACAATTCCAAGGGCAAAATCTTCTGTTACGGCCCTCTCTTTCAGGAAATTAAACATCCTCTTTCTGTCCTCCGGCAAATGCATCTCGAATCCGCTGTTATGCATCATCCTGATGTGGGCCTTCAGGTCTTTTATTTCATTCCTGATTTCGGTGAGTTCACCTGTCCTGTCTGTCCCTGCTGTTTCAGACACGGGAGAGAGATCAATACTGCCTGTCTGCTCCATTTCATAGTCAATTGCAGCGGTAACCTCTACATAGTTGGAACTCTTTTTCCTGTCCTCTGTCGAAAGAACGACGGCATTCGCCCCGAGTTCCTTTCTTACCATGGAAAGGGCCTGTCTGAAATTCAGTGCGCGCACTTTCTTAATTCTCATACTTCACCATGCCCCTTATATCCAGATTGGCCGTGGCCATGATTTCAGTGCTTGAGAGCACCGCGATTGATGATGATATCCTCTCAACTATCTTCCTCAGATACTTTCTGATACTTGAGGAACAGATGATGACCGGCTGTGCCCCTTTGAGGGCCCCTGAAGCGAGAACGCCCTCGATACTCTTTACAAGCCTGTTAATGATGTCCGGGTTGATGCTCCCCCCCTCGGCCTGTGACAGCATTCTTTCATACGCCGGATCGAGCGTGAATGCCGGCAGCCTGCCTTCTTCATTTACAAACTGCCTGGTGATCGTCCTCGAAAGCGACTGTCGCACATACTCGGTAAGGAGTTCCGGGTCCTTTACGTTTGGAGAATAATCTATCAGCGCGTCAAAAATCGCCATAATGTCCTTGATAGGCACCTTCTCTTTAAGAAGGTTCTGGAGGACACGCTGAACAGCTCCGAGGGTGAGGTTCGCCGGGACAAGTTCTTCGACAATCTTCGGGTACGTTGCTGACACATTATCCAGAAGTTTCTGCGTTTCCGCCCTTGTAAGAAGCTCCCACGAGTGTTCCCGTATAAGTTCAGTCAGGTGAGTGCCGATGACCG
>JAJRVB010000191.1 GCA_024277515.1 Nitrospirota bacterium
GGCATCTTGCAGTTATGCCCCACCCTGAGAGGACGTTTCTCAAGTGGCAGTGGCCCTGGATGCCGGGAGAGTGGAAAGAGCACCTCAATTCCTCGCCATGGTTAAAGATGTTTCAAAACGCGCGGGAATGGTGTGAAGAAAAAAGTAGACAGTAGACAGGGCCGGCCTGTTTTTATCTGTTCCACTGACTACTGATTACTGACTACTGACTACTGACTACTTCTTTTAAACTATTTGAAAAATGTTATACTAACCGAGACATCGATGAACAGAACTTCCGGGAATATACGTGACTAAAACCAACAAGTTTATTCGAAATCATCGAATAGTCTCCAATCCTTATATAAATATGTCTGACGACAAATTTCATGATGAGTGCGGAGTGTTCGGGATCTTTGGACATCCGGAAGCAGCCAACCTTACATATCTCGGGCTTCATGCCCTCCAGCACAGGGGGCAGGAGGGCGCAGGCATATGCTCATCCGACGGCAGGCAGCTTTTCATAGAGAAGTCGATGGGTCTTGTAGCGGACATATTTACCGAAAAGAGACTCAAGAGGCTCCCCGGTAATATTGCCGTCGGACATAACCGTTACTCAACCGCGGGCACAAGTTCCCTGAAAAATGTTCAGCCGATAATGGTTAATTATTCACTGGGCTCTCTTGCGATAGGACATAACGGGAACCTGGTAAACGCCCTTGACCTGAGGAGCGACCTGGAATCCAGGGGTGCGATATTCCAGTCGACCTCTGACAGTGAAGTGATAGTTCATCTGATCGCAACTTCCCGTGCAGGATCATTATATGAGCGTTTGATTGATACGATGAAGAGTTTGTCGGGCGCGTACAGTGTCCTGTTAATCACCGAAAATGAGCTTATCGCCATGAGGGACCCATACGGGTTCAGGCCCCTGAGCATAGGCAGACATGACGGGGCATACGTAATTGCTTCGGAAACGTGTGCCTTTGACCTGATAGGGGCTAAATATGAAAGGGATGTCGAGCCGGGGGAGATGCTTATTATCAACAGGGATGGATTAAAATCATTAAAGGTCCTCCCTTCCCAGAGACACGCATTATGTATTTTCGAATTCATCTATTTTGCGAGGCCGGACAGCAATATATTCTGGGGCCGGAATGTAAACAAGAAGCGAAAGGAGTTCGGCAGGCAGCTGGCGAGGGAATATCCTGTTGATGCGGATATTGTTATCCCTGTGCCTGATTCCGGGGTGCCTGCTGCTATAGGATACGCGGAGGAGAGCGGCATACCGTTTGATTACGGATTAATAAGGAACCATTATGTCGGCAGGACATTTATTGAACCGCGTCAGAATATACGGCATTTCGGGGTCAAGATCAAACTGAATCCCGTGCGTCAGCTCCTTGAAGGGAAAAGGGTCATTGTCATAGATGATTCAATAGTAAGAGGCACAACGAGCAAGAAAATAGTAAAGATGATCAGGGAAGGCGGCGGGGCAAAAGAGGTCCATTTGAGGATCAGTTCACCACCCACAAAAGGACCCTGTTTTTATGGTGTTGATACGCCCAGCAGGAAAGAACTGATAGCATCAACCCACACTATTGATGAAATAAAGAAATATATCACCGCGGATTCGTTGTGTTATCTGAGCCAGGAAGGGTTGATGAAGCTGGTGCCGAACCCTGAAAAATATTGTGCAGCATGTTTTGACGACAACTATCCTGTATTTTCTCCTCAGGAAAACATAGAGCAGATAGAGCTTTTTTAGCGGGCTAAAGTTTTTTGGTTTTTTTCCCGAAAAATAGTTCGAGGCAGGATAAACACCTGAATCCTGTTCGGAAATATTAAGAAATCGATAAAAAAGCAATTTGCCGGCAATGTCAAACAAGTTTTCTAAGTTCATACAATTAGGGATCGTTGGCATCTGGATCTGTCTTATATCTGTTCTTCTCTACCGGCATTACGTGTCCGGAGTAGAACTTTCCGCTTTGCAGTCCCTCTCCGGGAGTCAGTTTAAAACCAGTGATGAATGGTTCGGGATTTATCTCCAGAATGTAAAAATAGGGTTCATACATTCTTCATCAGAGAAGATCGGGGAAGAATACAGGTTTGTCCAGTACGGGGAGACGAATCTCGTTAGAGATGATAAAGACATCCGCAGCACCACCAGGCTTACATGTCTGACTGATCTTAATTACGGGCTGAAGTCCTTTGAATTCAGTACCCGGTCCGGAGAAAAGAACTATTCATCCCGGGGAGAAGTGGATGAGGACAATGTGCTGCTCGTCTTTATTGAAACCGGGAAACAGAAGAGGACCGAGACCATAGACACCCCCGGGCCGCTCTATATGCCTGCAACAATAAAGCAGATGCTTTATGCGAGGGGACTCGAAAAGGGAAGGCGTTTTAATGTCCCTCTGTTTAACATATTTTCGCTGAAGGTTGAGGATACTGTCATTAGTGTCGAGGAACTCATTCCCATCAAGGTGGGCGCAAATGTGAACACTGCATATTTGCTGAAAGTCGGGGATAATTTCTCATGGATCAGTGACGGCGGAACTACCCTGAAAGAAAAACAGGCCTCCGGAATTGTGTACCTTGCGGAAACAGAGGACCTGGCCAGGTCCCGAAAAGATAGAAAGATCTTTGATTACCTCTCTCTCCCTGTATTGAAATCCGGCAGACTGCTCTCAATGCCGGAAGACCTTCCTTCCCTTAAGGCGCGTCTTTCAGGCATTGATCTGTCTGCATACCCGCTCCTTAATGAAGGGCGGCAGGTTTTAAAGAAGGAGGTGCTCACAATCACCAAAGAACAGACGGACATGCTCGAAAAGAAGACCTATGATCTGCCCTATCAGGGGAGTGATCTTGAAGTTTACCTGGCTCCCACCTCATATATCCAGAGCGATCATCATACGATAATATATAATGCCCGGAAATTTGTTGATATTGAAAAGAATGCGTTCAGGCTTGCCCGTTTTTTAACTTCCAATCTCTACCTTTCCATGAACAAGATGCCTTTCTTTACCCTGAATACTTCCATGGAAATTTTTGATGCCCATGCAGGGGAAAGTAATGAACATACCATCATGTTTACCGCGTTCGCACGCGCGGCAGGACTTCCTGTGCGCATGGTGGGAGGTCTCGTATATCTCAAGGGCCATTTCTATTACCATACATGGCCGGAGGTATGGATAGAGCGGTGGGTCCCTGCTGATCCTGCCATGGGGCAGTTCCCCGCGGATGTTACCCATATTCGCATCATGGAAGGGGATATGGATACCCTTGTTTCTCTCGGTGAGATAATAAGGGGGATGAAAATTGATATAATGGAGGCGCCATGATAGTCCTTGATCATGTTATAAAGCGATACGGTGAACACGTTGCCGTAAACGATGTTACCCTGAACGTGAAGGCAGGGGAGATATTCGGTTTTCTCGGGCCTAACGGCGCCGGCAAGACCAGCACTATTAAAATGATGATGGGGCTTATGAAGCCGACATCCGGCACCATTTCAATCGGCGGACATGACATACGGAAAGACCCGGTTGCCGCAAAGAAGGTGACGGGATATATTCCGGACCGCCCGATACTTTATGAAAAACTGACTGCGTGGGAATATATGAAATTTATTGCGGGACTATATGATATTGATAAAAAAGACCTTGAGGAAAGAGGCGAAAAATTCCTCGGGATTTTCAGTCTCAAAGAGTGGAAGCATGAGCTTATAGAGAATTTTTCCCATGGGATGAAACAGCGGCTTAATCTCTCGGCAGTATTCATGCGAAATCCAAGGGTCCTGATTCTGGATGAGCCGCTCATAGGTCTCGATCCCCGGGGCGCGCGGCTCATTAAAGAAATACTCCATGCTTCACGGAGAAACGGCATGTGCATTTTTATGTCAACCCATATCCTCGAAATTGCAGAGCAGATGTGTGACAGGCTGGCAATTATCAATAAGGGAAATATCATATCCGCGGGTACGGCAGAGGAAATAAGAAATCAGGCCCATTCATCCGAAAGTGATCTGGAGCAGGTCTTTCTGCACCTGACCGGCGGGGAGGATGTGATGAACATCGTGAATGAGCTTCAGGGGTGATCCATGAGAGAACTTGCTGCCATATTTATGCCCCAGTGGTGGACGTTCAAAAACCGGCTTCTCCGTTCCGACAGGGCTGCGTACCTGAAATCCGTATTTGTGCTGCTGATGGGGGCAGGCTTCTGGGCTGCCGCACTCCATTATATGACGGTTGTGCTGACCCGGCTGCAGGGGATGGAGGGGAACGTGGGTGTTATCATTGCACTCAAGGGACTTTCCCTGCTCCTGATGCTCGTCTTTTTTCTCCTGATATTCAGCAGTCTGCTTGCCGGGATTAGTAATTTTTATCTTTCAAACGACCTTCCTGTCATCCTCTCTTCTCCTGTGTCATGGTCCCATATATACCTTGCAAAGTGGATGGAAACAGCCGTTAAATCTTCGTGGATGATAATATTTGCGATCGCCCCTGTTTTTATTGCCCTTGGATGGTTCTTTAAGTCTCCGCCGATGTATTATCTGTATCTGTTACCGGTGCTCGTTCTGTTTGTCTTTATTCCCGTGGGGATCGGGGTAATGATAAGTATTTTCCTCATGGCGGTTATCCCTGCAAATAAGGCCAGAAATATTTTGCTCTTTCTTGCTCTTCTGATGCTGGCCATGCTTTTTTTGCTTTTCAGGTTTCTCAGGCCCGAACGTTTTGCCAACCCGGAATGGTTTGCAAACCTCACAATATTCCTTTCTGAAATGAAGCTGTCGGTATCCGTCTTTCTTCCCAGCATGTGGGTAACTGAGACGTTATCGCCTTTTTTCAGCGCGGAAGGAGGGACCCCGCTGTTTTACCTGCTGCTGCTCTTCTTTACGGCCGGGGCATTCATAGTCTTCGGCAGCCGGCTGTTCAACATATTTTTCTACGACGGACTCATAAAGGCCTGGAAATCCCGGAGGATGCACGGACCACAGGATGACGGCCGGGGGTCCAGGCTGTTCTCCTTCTAC
>JAJRVB010000192.1 GCA_024277515.1 Nitrospirota bacterium
CCCTTTTTTAGAAGGCAATTTCTGTTGAGGATTTTGAACAACAGATTTGATCAATTCTTCAGAAATATTCCTTCGTCTTGCTTCGAAACTGGCATGGTTAGTGATTATGATATTCAATCTGAAACCTGTCTTAATGCACAGCCCGGTAATACGAGTCCCGTTCCACCGGGACCTTGCCTGCCTTTTCAATTAAATTAACCAGCTCGTTTTTTGTTAATGCAACTCCGGAAAGCGCGCCTGCTGAATGGGTGATTTTTTCTTCTATGATTGTTCCGTCCAGGTCATCCGCCCCGAACATGAGGGCGAGCTGGGCGATCTTTTCGCCGAGCATGATCCAGTATGCTTTTATGTGGGGGAAATTGTCGAGAAAAAGCCTGGAAATGGCGATCGTTTTTATATCATCAATCCCCGATGTGTATGCAGCCCCCTTAATGTTTGTGTTTTTAGGATGAAAGGCAAGGGGGATAAATGCCTGAAAGCCGCCTGTCTTGTCCTGCAGGTCACGGAGCTTCAGCATGTGTTCTATCCTGTGCTTGCGGGATTCAAGATGACCGTACAGCATGGTGGCATTTGACCGGATACCGATGCTGTGTGCTGTTTCCATAATACTGAGCCATTTATTGCCGTCTATTTTTTCAGGACATATCCTGTTTCGCACCCGGGTGTTAAATATCTCCGCACCCCCGCCCGGCATGGTTTCGAGCCCTGCTTCTTTTAATATTAGGAGGGTCCCTTTTAGAGACAGGCCGCTTGTTCTTGAAAAATAGTCGATCTCGACCGCGGTGAATGCCTTGATATGCAGATTTGGAAGGGCTTTTTTAATTGCCCCCAACATATCACGATAATAATCCAGAGACCGGTCCGGGTGCAGCCCGCCCACAATGTGGACTTCGGAAAAGGCAGGATTCGAGGATTCAAGGGTTCGAGGATGCAGGGAAGATTTTATTTGATTTGACCCTCTCTGTGCCACAAGTTTCTTTAGTATCTGATTGATCGTTAATTCGTATGCCCCTTTTTCACCCTTTGAGCGGCTGAAGGCGCAGAACTTGCAGCGGTTCACGCAGATGTTTGAGGGGTTGATATGGTGGTTCCGGATGAAATATGCGTTGTTGCCGTTTTTAGCAGCGGCAATGTGACCGGCAAGTCTTCCTATGGTGAAGATATCATCACTTTCATACAGTGCCAGGGCGTCATCAGGTGACAGACGTTTACCGGACAGGACCTTCTTTTCTATTTTCTTCAGAGACATGCGGTAGTATACAAAAATCTCGAATTTGAAATTTCAAATGAAAAGGGCGAACCGCTGTTCGCCCTTTTTGAATATGCAATCAGCAGCCTGTTTTTTAATTCATGCTTTTCAGCCTGGCGATCCTCTCCTCCATTGGAGGGTGTGTGCTGAAGAGACCGGCCATTTTTTTGCCTGAAAGTGGATTAACAATAAACATGTGGGCAGTTGCTGGTTCTGCCTGCATGGGTATCTGTTTTGATGCTGTACCGAGTTTGCTCAATGCGTCTGCAAGCCCCGATGGATTACCCGCTATCCTGGCGCCGCCTGCATCCGCTGCATACTCTCTTGACCGTGAAATGGCCATCTGTATCAGCATGGCCGCAACAGGGGCAACAATCATCATGACGATCGCAACGAACGGATTGCCGTCATCATCATCCCTTCCTCCGAATATCATTGCCCACTGGGCCATGGTTGCAAGATAACTGACAGCGCCCGCTATTGTGGCGGCAACAGTGCCGATTAAAATGTCCCTGTGCTTTACGTGGGCGAGTTCATGGGCGATAACACCCTCAAGCTCTTCAACATCCAGCAGCCTCAGAATGCCGGTGGTCACTGCAACAGCTGCATGCTCCGGGTCTCTGCCTGTGGCAAAGGCATTCGGCTGAGGTTGATTTATAATGTATACACGGGGCATGGGAAGATCGGCCTTTCGTGAAAGCCTCCTGACCATCTCGTAGAGTTCAGGGGCCTCGGCCTTGCTTACTTCCTTTGCCTTGTACATTTTAAGCACGAGTTTGTCGCTGAACCAGTAACTGAACCCATTCATGCCGAGAGCAAGCACAAGCGCTATTGTCATCCCGGACTGACCTCCAAGGGCATTGCCGGCCCATAAAAGAACGAGTGTAAGCCCTGTCATAAGGGCGGCTGTTTTAAAAATATTCATACTCTTGTCTCCTTCTGATTCTTTATGCCGGAAAAGATGTTACCGATTATTACCCGGCACCTGCTTTATTTTAAATGCTCTTTCAGTGTAATTGCAATAACAGTGCAGAGGGGCGCGGATACATTTATTGTTCTCTCACGAACGGGTTTAAGCGCTTTGCCCTGGTTAAGGTAGTGACTTGATATGCCGATAAAACATATGACCAGGGAGAAGGTAAGGTAATGAACGAAAAACGCGGGCAGTGCAGTATCTGCAAAGATACATATACATTACAGCATGTCGAGATCGCCCCGGGAACAGTTGTGCATGTCTGTTCCGGGTGTATTGAAAAGGCGGAAGATAATTTCATATGGCTCTGTTTGACATGCGGGAAGGTCTATATAAACCCCAAGAAGCTGGTAATAAACAGGATCAAAGACCTTGAGCTCAAAAAGGCCTACATGCTCTGCGAGGAATTACTCGTTATTCAGGGCATTGACATGTGTATAGCATGCAGTCCGGAAAGAATGCTGGACTATGCCGAAATGAGCGAAACAGTCATGGAGTGCTAATCTGCATATTACAATAAGGCGGCAGATAGACTCGGTAACTATCCAGGTACGGCTATTATCTGAACAAAAAAATGCAAAAATATAAAACCAAAGATCAAAATTATGGAAAATATTTTATAGAATAAAAACTTCCATGATTTTGATCTTTTATGTTTAATATTTGATCTTGCCTTGCTGTTATTACCTCAAACTGAATGGTTACATAGACTCGTTGTTTTTTTGTGCTTGACATTATTAACTACCATAGTGGTTAATAATATGATGAATTCTGCTGTTTCAGCGCTCACGCAACTCGGCCTTAGTGATTATGAAGCCAGGGCGTACACGGCGCTTCTGGCTCAACATCCATTAACCGCATATGAAATAGCGAAAAATTCAGGCATTCCCTCCTCAAAAATTTACGAAGTCATCAGGAAACTCGAAAACAGGCGGACAGTGCAGTCAATCCATGGGGAACGCTCAAAGCTGTATATCCCGCTCTCTTCGGAGGAATTTATCCAGGAATTCAGGGCATCAGTTGAGTACCACCTGCAGGCAGTGAAAAGTGAACTAACAAATATCAGGACAGGTATGGATGTGAGCTACACATGGCATATCAAAGAGTATGACGGCCTGATTCATAAGGCAAAGAGGATGCTGGATACGGCAAGGGAGTCCATTCTTCTTTCAATATGGCCTCCGGAAATGGACCTTCTTGTTGAATCATTATATAACGCGGAGAAGCGCGGGGTAAAGATTGCAGTGATACACTACGGCACGACACAAATTAAGATAAAACAGCTCTTTATTCATCCAAAAGAAGGGACCATCTATTCTGACAGGGGTGTAAGGGGGTTTTCATTGGTGGCTGACTTGAGAGAGGCCGTCAACGGTATGCTCCAGACCGGAAAGACAGAGGCGATCTGGAGCATGAATGAGGGATTTGTCATTATGGCGGAAGGTTATATACGGCACGACATTTATCAGATGAAAACCGTGAAGCGGCTCAGCGCCCATCTGAAAAAAATGTTTGGTGAAAAATATGAAAAACTGCGTGATGTATTCTCTGATGATAACTTTTAATAATAATCCGAAAAATGCAGATATTGCTCAATCAGGTAATTAATTCGATAGTAACTATTCAGGTACGGGTAATAATAGCAGGCAAGAAAAGATAAAATATTAAAAATAAAAAATCAAAATTATGGAAGGCTTTTTATCATATAAATAATTCTCCTTAATTTTGATCTTTGGTATTTGATTTTTACATTTCCATGCCCGGATGATACCTGTAAATGAATGGTTACATTCGATACAG
>JAJRVB010000193.1 GCA_024277515.1 Nitrospirota bacterium
CGGTAACTTTTCTCCCTGTCATCGTTCGTCTGAACTGCTTAATGAATACGCTGATGCCTACGACACATGCAAGAAGAATCAGTCCCCCCGTGCCGCCGAGAAAATTACTCAGATTGATGATAAGCTGGGTCTGAGCCGGAAGGTCTCCTCCGAGCTGGGCAAACATCTTGCTTAAGGTAGGCACGACAAATACCATGATAATGATAATGACCAGTACCGCGATGGTAATGACGACCGCGGGATACACCATGGCCCCTTTGACTTTCCTCTTGAGACTCTGTGCCTTTTCGATATATGTGGCGAGCCGGATCAGGATGGTATCAAGTATACCGCCGGTCTCTCCGGCTGCTACCATATTTGTATATAATTCGGAAAATACCCGTGGATATTTTTTCAGGGCATCGGCAAATGTGGAGCCCCCCTCCACATCACTCTTTATTTCCCCTATTATATTTGCAAATGCCTTGTTTTCGGTCTGCTGGGCAAGTATCTCCATTGCCTGTACAAGGGGCAGGCCGGCGCCGATCATTGTGGCAAACTGCCGTGTGAAGATGACGAGGTCCTTGTCCTGCACGCTGCCGCTCATACTGAACAGAGGCTTTGCTTTCTGGGATATCTTTGTCGGGATGATGCGCTGTTTTCGGAGGTAAGACTGTACTTCCTGCTTGGAAGCTGCCGTCAGTTCACCCCTGACGACGGACCCTTTTGCGGACTTGCCGGACCATTTATATACTGTTGCCATGTTATCTCCCTTTGCCCATAGCGGAAGACGCCCTCTGCATCATATTAAGCAATTCATCCGGTATGCTGGATTTTGCGAGGGCGTCATCATAGGACAGTTCCCCTTTTTTGTATAATTCAAAAAGAGACTGGTTCATCGTTATCATCCCGAACTTTGCCTGACCGGCCTGCATCATCGAATATATCTGGTGTGTCTTGTCTTCCCTGATGAGGTTTCGGATTGCCGGGGTCGGTATAAAGATTTCTACGGCCAGGGTCCTTCCCTTGCCGGATCGTTTTGGTATGAGCTGCTGGGCTATGATCCCTTCCAGCACAAAGGAAAGCTGTACCCGTATCTGCTCCTGCTGATGAGAGGGGAATACATCTATGATTCGGTTTATTGTCTGTACGGCGCTGTTTGTGTGCAGTGTCGCAAAGGTCAGGTGCCCGGTTTCCGAGACGGTCAGCGCTGCTTCTATTGTTTCGAGGTCCCTCATTTCACCGATCAGCACAATGTCGGGGTCCTGTCTCAACACGTACTTCAGAGCATCGCCGAAAGACGCGGTATCCGCATTGACCTCCCTCTGGTTTACCAGGCAGTTTTTGTGGGGGTGAATAAATTCAATGGGGTCCTCTACTGTGATGATATGTTCATACCGCTCGTTATTGACTTTATCAATCATTGCGGCCAATGTAGATGATTTTCCGCATCCCGTGGGGCCTGTCACGAGGATCAGTCCTCTCGGTTTTTTTGCAAGCTCATTCACAATCGGAGGCAGCCCCAGGTCCCTGAAAGATTTAATCTGAAATGGGATCATTCTGAAGGCGCCTGCTACCGCACCCCTCTGCATGAACATGTTGGCCCTGAAACGGCTGAGCCCCTTCACGCCGAATGAAAGGTCAAGCTCGTTGTTTTCCTCAAACTTGTGTTTCTGAGTGTCCGTCAGAATACTGTAGCAGAGGGATTTTGTCTCTGCAGGCGCGAGGCTTGCCTCTTTCAGGGGTACCAGTTGTCCGTCAACCCTTATTCGCGGAGGTGTCCCGGTGCTTATGTGCAGATCCGAAGCATTCTGTTCGAGCATGGTTTTCAGTAATTCATATAAAGTTGCCATTATCAGCTCCCGGTGTAATGTAAATATTTTTTACTACATTCTTCAACGACATTTTTTGTCCTTATCTTTAATTATATTGTCAATTCACCTGCATTAATCAGTCGGCGAATGTTACCCTTAAAATCTCCTCCATGGTCGTTACTCCTTCCTTGATTTTTGTCAGGCCGCTCTTTCTCAGTGAGCTCATTCCCAGATTTATGGCGGCCTTTTTGAGCTCTGCGCCCGTTGCCCCCTTGATGACCATTTCCTTTATCTCTTCCTTGACCGGCATTACCTCATACAGCGCGATCCTTCCCTTGTAGCCGGTCCCGCCGCAGGTTGTGCAGCCCTTACCCTTCATGGTCTTGAATGTCCCGATTTCATCCTGGGAAAAACCAATGGAAGCGAGGGAATTTTCGTGCGTCTCCACCTCTTCCTTGCACTGCTCGCAAATTTTCCTGCAGAGTCTCTGGGCCAGAATCAGTATGACCGAAGCTGATACGAGGAACGGTTCAATCCCCATATTCAGGAGCCTTGATATGGTGCTTGGCGCGTCATTGGTATGGAGCGTACTCAATACAAGGTGTCCGGTCAACGCGGCCTTGACCGCAATTTCGGCGGTCTCATAATCTCTGATCTCACCGACCATTACGATATCAGGGTCCTGCCTCAGAAATGACCTGAGGGCCGCAGCAAACGTCAGGCCAATATCTTCCCTGACATGCACCTGGTTGACACCGAGGAGGTTGTACTCTACCGGGTCCTCTGCGGTCATGATATTGACGTCTATCTTATTAATAGTACTCATGGCGGAGTAAAGAGTTGTGGTCTTACCGCTTCCTGTAGGGCCGGTCACCAGCACCATACCGAAAGGCGAACGTATTGCCTCCTCAAAGTCCTTCAGGGCCTTTTTCTCAAACCCGAGCTTTGTAAGGTCAAGGTTGAGATTGCTCTTGTCAAGGATCCTCATAACGATTTTTTCCCCGAAGAGTGTGGGCAGGGTCGAGACACGGAGGTCGATCCCCTTGTCTCTCACCTTCAGCTTTATCCTGCCGTCCTGGGGAAGCCTCCGTTCGGCAATATCAAGCTCTGCCATGATCTTCAGGCGGGATGACAGGGCAGCCTTCAGTCGTATCGGAGGCTGCATAACGTCGTAAAGGACGCCGTCAACTCTGTACCGTATCCTGAAGGTCTTTTCGTAGGGTTCGAGATGGATATCACTGGCGCCCCGTGTTATGGCCTCACTCAGGATCAGGTTGACAAGTTTTACAACAGGGGCTTCCTCGACCGCATTCTTGAGCTCGTTCATGTCCATGTCATCGTCAGCTTCCTGTATCAGGTCGAGACTGTCATCTTCGAGATCAATGCCGTTGATTGCGTCCTTGAGGTCCGACTGCTCATAGTGTTTGGAGATAACTTCCCTGATGGCGGATTCAGCGGCCACAACCGGCTCAACATCATAGCCGGTCATAAACTTTACGTCGTCAATGGCGAACATATTGGACGGGTCGGTCATGGCAAGTTTGAGTGAAGCTCCGTTTTTTGAGATCGGGAATATCAGATATTTATTCGCAACTTCATATGGGACAAATTTTATGATGGAGGGGTCTATGTCCTCATGGGACAGGGCGATTGAAGGCACCCCGTACTGCCTGCTGAGAAAATCTACCAATGCATACTCGGTCAGGTATCCGAGCGATACGAGGTTGGATCCGATACGGCCGCCCTCTTTTTTCTGTAATTCAAGGACCTTGTTTAGCTGATCTTCCGTAATAATGTTGTTATTTAAAAGTAATTGTCCCAGTTTTGCCGCCATTGTTTATGAGTAACCTTCGGTCCTGTTTTTATATCAAAAATTTAGAGACATTATTGTGATCGCCCTCACAATATGCATGTATACTGTATTTGCATATCTGTATTCGGCAGTTCTCCGGGGAAACTGAAGAGAGGGGAAGGTTATATGAGGCAGATTGCGGAATTATATGAGATCAGCTTTTTTAATTAACATTTCATCAACCCTCTTTGCACAGCAAAAGCGCCTTAAAATCAAATACTTTTAAAATACTTCTGAAATGAGCTTTTTTTTGCTTGACATATACAATATATTGTGGTTTAATCTCTTAGCACATCTAAATAGAGTGCAAATATTGATATAAGCAGATGTGATGATCAGGGGCATTTATACGATATATTCATGGCAAAACAGGGTTTCAAAATCTAAATCATTAATGAAATTCATTATATTTTAATTTTATCCGGAAAGAGGAGGAAAGATGGCAGAAATGATGTTAAATCAACTCAAATTAGGTCCAAGCGCGCTGAAAGTTCTCGAAAAACGGTATTTAAAGAAAGATGAGGAGGGCCGGACGATTGAGGGACCTGAAAGCCTGTTCAGAAGAGTCGCAAAGGCTGTTGCGTCTGTTGAACTGAATTATGGCAAATCCGATTCTGACATTAAAAACCTGGAGGACAGATTTTACAATGTTATGACTTCCCTGAAGTTTCTGCCGAACAGTCCAACCCTTATGAATGCGGGAAGAAGGCTCGGCCAGCTGTCCGCCTGCTTTGTCCTCCCTGTTGAAGATTCAATGGACTCAATTTTTGAGGCCGTAAAGAATGCAGCGCTCATTCACAAATCCGGCGGGGGGACCGGGTTCTCATTCTCAAATCTGCGGCCGAAAGGTGACATTGTCGGTTCTACCAAGGGGGTCTCCTCCGGTCCCCTTTCATTCATGATGGTGTTTGACGCGGCAACCGAGGCGATCAAACAGGGGGGCACAAGAAGGGGAGCCAATATGGGGATATTACGTATTGACCACCCGGATATCCTGGATTTTATTTCAGCAAAGGACAACAATGCCAAACTCAATAATTTCAATCTGTCGGTTGCATTGACGGATGTGTTCATGAAGGCCATCGAGAAAAATGAAGAGTATGATCTGATCAATCCGCATACAAAAAAATCCGTGAAACGCCTGAAGGCGAGGGACGTATTCAGCCTCATCATAAACCACGCGTGGAAAAACGGTGAGCCGGGCATTATATTTATGGACAGGATAAACAAATGCAATCCTACTCCATCAGCGGGACAGATCGAGAGTACGAACCCCTGCGGAGAACAGCCGCTGCTGGCATACGAATCCTGCAACCTGGGGTCCATCAATTTATCGAAATTTGTATATAAACAGAGTACAGCGGACGGGATGGACAGCGGAGCAACAAATCCGTCGGATCTTATAGACTGGGACGGCCTGCGTGAGACAGTGCGCATGTCCGTTCATTTTCTTGATAATGTCATTGATTTCAACAAGTATCCGCTCAGGAAAATTGAAGAGGCCACAAAGGCAAACAGAAAAATCGGTCTGGGTGTGATGGGCTGGGCGGACATGCTGATACAGCTCAAGATTCCATACAATTCTGTTGATGCCTCAAATCTCGCAAATGAAGTCATGAAGTTCATACAGTTTGAAAGCAAAAAACAGTCCGTGTTTCTCGGGGTGGAAAGGGGTGTATTCCCGAACTTTGATGAGAGCGTGTATACGGATGAAACGGCTGTTCGGAATGCCACGACCACAACCATAGCGCCGACCGGTACGCTTTCGATCATTGCAGGGTGTTCAAGCGGCATTGAGCCCCTGTTTGCGGTATCTTTTGTGCGGAATGTCCTCGAAGGCACGAAGCTCTATGAAGTGAATCCCCATTTCGAGAAGATAGCCAAGGAACGGGGATTCTGGAGCAAGGAGCTTATTGAAGCGATTGCTGGAAAAGGGAGCCTGAAAGACGTTGACGGTGTCCCCGATGATGTCAGGAGGGTGTTTATCACTGCACATGATATTTCACCGCTTGATCACGTACGGATGCAGGCCGCATTCCAGAAACATGTGGATAATGCGGTTTCCAAGACCGTCAATTTTTCCCATGACGCCTCCCAGAAGGATGTTGAGGATGTTTATTTTCTTGCGTACGGACTCGGCTGCAAGGGCCTTACGGTCTACAGAGACGGTTCACGGGACGAGCAGGTGCTCTCAACCGGCCGGACCGGGAAAGAGGAGACCGTCCGGGCAATCCCTGC
>JAJRVB010000194.1 GCA_024277515.1 Nitrospirota bacterium
ATTTTGATCTTTTATGTTTAATATTTGATCCTGCATTGCCCTGCTGTTTTTATCTGAGACTGAATGGTTGCTAATACGTTCGTCTCTTTTTTCACTGAGTCATATCATATACTTCCGCGCCGGGAGGCACGGTAAATGTAAATGAGGAATCATCAGGGTCCTGGTTAACAAGCACATTCTTGAGTTCTATCATTATTATATTCCCGTAAGTATCAAATATTGTGAACATCCTGACCGGCATCTCCGCTGAAGAGGTTTCGAGCACCAGCGTTTTAATGAAACCGATCTTTCTTTTCGGCACGAGCTGAAGCGCGTTTTTCGCGGGGACCGTAATATCAAAATCCTCCTCAATGTTCTCAAGGCTTCCGATCAGGGCGATAGGCACCTGACTGTATGCTTCCTTGCTGAATTTTGTCTTTATCACCTGGTTTCTGGATTTCTTGTAGATCCATGTATCCAGGTTGTTGATTATGACCTTCTCATCACGCGGGGGTGCATATTCCCACATCATCTGCGAAGGTTTTTTAATCTTAAAGGTGCCGGAATACTCCTGTGTCTCTTCGAGGTCCCTGATGTAGCTCTTCTGCATGAATGTGCCTGAAAGGTCGTTGATTTTTGCAAACTTGCGCTGCACCTCCCGCACCTCGGGTAAAGTGTGACCTGACACATCTTCAGATGAGACCGCCTTGCCCGGCCGCTTCGGAATGGTCAGCGTCCCCTTGTCAGCAGCCTCTAATGAGTATATTGGTAATGCTATTGTGAGGGTAAAGAGCGCTATATACAGCGCTCGAATTTGAAATTTGAAATTTGAAATTTGAAATTTTTTCATTATCTCCTCCTGATTATCTCTCTTGCCTTCCCGGCTTCGCCCGGGGGGCCTACGATCCCTTCCTCTTCAAGCATCTCCATGATCCGCGCTGCCCTGTTGTACCCTATTTTCATCCGCCGCTGAATGTATGAGATGGATGCCTGTCCAGCGGAAAGCACTATATCTCTTGCCTCCGCATACAGCTCGTCCTGCTCCTCAAACCCGGAAGTTACCACAGGCTCAGCTGCAAGATCCTCAAATAATGTGTAGTCAGGCCCTTCCTGTGCCCTGATAAACCGGACAACATTCCTGATCTCTTCTTCACTCACATATGCCCCGTGGATCCTCTTGATCCTCTTGCCGGGGCTTGTGAATAACATATCGCCTTTCCCGAGCAGCTGGTCTGCGCCGTATGTGTCAAGGATTATACGCGAATCCATCTTTGATGATACCTGAAATGATATCCTCGAAGGAAAGTTTGCCTTGATGATGCCGGTGATGACGTCCACGGAAGGCCTCTGCGTTGCGAGGACAAGGTGGATGCCCGCTGCGCGCGCCATGCCTGCCAGCCTTGCGATGGAGTCTTCAACCTCCCGGCCGGAGGCAAACATCAGGTCCGCAAGCTCGTCAACAAATATGACGATGTATGGAAGGGGCTCGGCAGTGGCGTCATCCTCATCTTTCAGACCCTTTGCGCGGGACCTTGCTTCAATCTCTTTGTTGTACGCGTCAATGTTTCGCGCCCCGGAATCCGCGAGCAGGCGGTATCTCCTCTCCATTTCGAATACGAGTTTTTTCAGGGCGTTTGACGCCTCTTTCGGCAGTGTAATTACGGGCATCAGAAGGTGAGGGATTTCATCATATGCTGACAGTTCGAGCATCTTGGGGTCGATCATCAGCATCTTGACATCCCGGGGAGTTGCCCTGTAAAGAATGCTCATGACTATACTGTTCATCCCCACGCTCTTTCCTGACCCCGTGGCGCCAGCTATCAACAGGTGGGGCATTTTGCTTAAATCGGTGATGACCGGCACCCCGAAAATATCCTTGCCCAGGGCAAGGGCCAGTTTGGAATGTTGCTTCGGGAAGGCCTCACTCGATACGATCTCTTTGAAATAAACAGAATCCCTCTGCTTGTTCGGCACCTCAATGCCGAGTGTGGAGCGGCCGTGTATCGGGGAAATACGGATACTGCTCGCCTTGAGGGCCATTGCAAGATCATCTGCCAGGGACATGACTTTGCTTATTTTTATACCCGGCGCGGGTTCAAACTCAAACATCGTTACAATGGGACCGGGTGACACATAGGTGACCTTGCCCTCTACAGCGTAGTCCAGGAGTTTCTTTTCAAGGAGTTCGGAGCGTTCGAGGAGCTCTTCCCTTGGTGGTCTGGACCTTGACGGAGGCGGTTCATTCAGCAGGTCCATCCCGGGGAGTTCATAATCTCCGGAAATCTTTCTTTTGGGCGGTGCGGCTTTTTTCCCCTTTGCTCTGATTTTGATTTCGGGCGTGTTCAGGGGAAGCGGCGCCTGCTCAGGATGGATTTCGGGTTCATCACGTTCTTCCAGTATGCGGGGCGCTTTCTTATCACGGCCATTTCTGTCATCATCAAAATCCGGCGGCTGCTTTCTTTTCATCCTGATTGCGGTGAGCGCGCGGGCGCCCAGCAGCATCCTGGTTCTCAGGGAGGCCAGAAAGTTGATAAGTGAAAACTGAATGAGGTACATAAGCGAAATCAGGGTTAATGTAACAAACAGCAGATAGGACCCTGTAACAGACACCGCTTTCATGGTAAGGCCGGTACAGAACATTCCGAGCATACCCCCGGCATTACCGCCGGACATCAGCGTGAGCAGTGAGGATACGGAGAGTATAAGCAGCATAAATGAAAGCGCGAAGACGACCTGTCTCTGCTGCCCGGATTTGCCGAGCACCTTTCGTATGCCCGTAATAATGAGTATCAGCGGTATCAGGTAAGAGGCATTGCCGATTGCCTGAATGAGAATGTCGGAGAGGTTTGAGCCGAAACGTCCAAGCAGGTTTTTTAATTCCGGACTTTTAGTGGAATGCGTGGAGAAAGACTGGTCCCACGGGTTGTGGCTTATCAGGCTGATGGCAACGACGAGACCAGCAAGAATAGCCAGGATACCCTTTATCTCTTCTTTTATCCTGCTGCCCCGGTCCATATTGACAATATGATAGCAGAAGCAAGTAAAAAACGATAATACGCAAAAGGCCGAAGTGAATACTTTTGCAGAAAG
>JAJRVB010000013.1 GCA_024277515.1 Nitrospirota bacterium
CGGAGAGATGATGGGGGCATACATTCACAGTTGTCATGAACATGATTAGCGAATATTTATCATACCCGTTTATTCAGAGTGCGTTGCTGGCCTCCGTTATGGTAGGAATTCTATGTCCGTTTGTTGGGAATTTTGTTGTATTGCGGCGGATGTCTTTTTTTGCGGATGCAATATCGCATTCAGCATTTGCAGGCATTGCAGCAGGCGCATTGCTCGGGATCGATCTCTCGATCAGCTCTGTTGTTGTTGCTGTTGTCATAGCGCTCCTTATCGCCTTTCTCTCTGAAAAAACATCCCTGTCGCATGATACCGTGATCGGGATCGCGTTTTCGGGCGCTATTGCTTCAGGGATGCTTGTCATAGGGATGCTGAAGGGGTACCGGGCGGACCTGTTCACGTTCCTTTTCGGCGACATCCTCGCGATAACAAACAGTGATCTTCTGTTAATATTATGCATCGGCATCTTGACTGTGGGGATTCTGCTCGTCTTTTTAAAACCCTTTCTCCAGATTATATTCAACCGTGACCTTGCGAGGGTGGAAGGTGTCAATGTCCGTTTTTTTGAATACCTGCTTTTTCTGATCATCGCGATTGTCATCACGGTAAGCCTCAAGATCATCGGGATCATATTAGTGACCTCACTGCTGATCGTTCCTGCTGCGTCGGCCAAGAATCTTGCCTCAAGCATGAAGCGACTGTTTATCCTGTCGAGTCTTTTTGGTGTCATCTCCGGCATTATCGGTCTTGCCGCCTCTGTATATCTGAATACCGCATCCGGCCCTACCATTGTCCTTGTAAGTATTGGAATATTCTTCCTTACGCTGCTGAAGCAGGCAGTGCGCCGGTAGTTCAGGGAGTTGTGCGGGTCAAGTTTATGCGTATATCTGCCGAATATTATTAATTATAATCAGATAAGTGGGTTGCCAGTTATTATATGTAAACATTAAAATAGCAGCATGCTGAGAATCACTTCCGGTACATTGAGAAATTATGCGTAATTTAATAATCGGGATCTCACTCTGTTTTTTTTCCTTGTCTGCGTTTATTGCGTTCAGGGCATCTGAAATCGATGTCGATTTTACATATAATCAGCCTGACAGGCAGACTCCGGAATTGAAAGACCTTCCTGCAAAGTCAGAAAATGATCAGAGAGATATAGCGCAGGAACAGTCAGCGAACAGGGCCCTTGTTGAAGAGCTGCAGGCCAGGATCAACCAGCTTGAGGACAGGCTGTTGAGCACGGATGAAGAGATGGAGGCAAGGCTCGAGGCGGAGAGGGCCAAAAAGAGGACAAGGACCCTGGCTGTGCTGGGGGCAGGGGCGTTCCGTTCCGGACAGGTGTCTGTGAATGAAGACCTTTTACAATCCGTGCAGGCATTGGTCCCGGACATAACAGCCTCTCCCGGGTATCGTGTCATGATCGAGGGGCATACGGACAATTTGCCGATAAGTGCGACCGCCGGCAAGCGGTACAGAGACAACATGGAGCTCTCTTTTCTCAGGGCCAGGGCGGTTGCAACCATCCTGGTGCAGAGCGGGATATCCCGTGACCGTATCTCGGTGGTCGGTTATGGAGACACCCGTCCTATATCCTCTAATGATACACCGGAAGGAAGAGTCAGAAACCGGAGGGTTGAGGTGAAACTCGTACCTGCCGGCAAGGAATTTTGAGACACTATGTACACTAAACACTTTGGCCTTGAAAAACTCCCGTTTGAGAATGTCCCTGATCCGCAATTCTTTTTTGATCAGGGAGATCACGCCCGAATCCGCATGCGCATAGATGAATCGTTGAAGGCCGGGCGCGGTTTGTCAGTGGTCACAGGACATATAGGCTCTGGCAAGACCACCATAAGCCAGATGATAAAGTCCGATTTTCCTGATAGTGTAAAGCTTATATGGATGGCCGAACCCCCGGCAAACAGCATGGACCTTTTTCTCTTTATAGCACAGGAGCTTGGTCTCGAGCCCACGACTTCCGAGAAGACATTCCTGATGAGGGACATAAGAGATGCCCTGTTAAAAATCAATTCCAACGGGAAAAAATGTCTGGTAATAATGGATGAGGCTCACCATCTGTCTGATGATACGATCAACGGAATCCGCCTGCTGAATAATCTGGAAGAGGGTGCTGTCAAACTTATCCAGATACTCCTGCTCGGACAGGAAGAACTGATGGACATAATCAACAGGCCTGAGATGGAGCCTTTCAAGCAGCGTATCGCGACACTCGAAACATTGGGGAAGATGAATGCGGACAGGATACGCGGGTATATATCACATCGTATCCGGGTGGCTGGAGGAGAGCCTTCCATGCTATCGGATACGGGCTGGGAAGCGCTGCTGCTCGCTTTTTCCTCCGGGAGCACGCCCCGGATAATCAACTCATTATGCGATCGGTCACTCACTGTTGCCTTTGAGAGGGAAAAAACACTGGTTGATGTAGATGATGTATATGAGGCTGCGCAGGGCATGGGCTTGCAGAAGGAGATATTTTTCTATAAGGTTGCGCTGAAGAAAGGGGAGAAAAAGGAAGTTCCGGCTGCAGGGGAAAGTGATTCTGTAAAAACGCCCCCGGCGGATGATAAAGTGGATCTGCATGTGCCCGGAGATCGGTCTGGAGATCATGCCACTGGAAAGACCCCC
>JAJRVB010000195.1 GCA_024277515.1 Nitrospirota bacterium
TATTTCCGCTTCATTGCCGACCAGCACTATCGAAAGGTCCTTATACTCATTCAGGGCCTCAATCGCGCCTTCAATCGTTGTGGCAGGGGCATAGTCCCCTCCCATCGCATCAAGTGCTATTTTCATGCAGTTTCTTTTTCAATAACTTCCAGAATCTTTTTCCCGTTATAGGTCCCGCAGCTCATACATACCCTGTGGGGAAGCTTTGGTTCCTGACAATCCGGACACAAAGTTACATTGGGGGCGCTTATCTTCCAGTTCGCCCGCCTCTTGTCACGCCTGGACCTCGTGTGTTTTGAAGTTGGATTAGCCATCTTTTCCTCCTGATCTATCTGGTTAGATTATTTTTCAAGTCTCCTGCCAGAGCGTTTTTTTATGCATATGCAGCGCTGCATCCGGCAGTCACTCCGTCCTTTTGTCCTTCATTAACTTTTTAAATTTACTCAGCGGCGCCAGTCTCGGGTCTGTTTCATCTGCAATGCATTCGCAGGGCCCTTCATTAAAATCCTTACCGCATTCCGGACATAGGCCCTTACACCCGGCACTGCAGAGCGGCTTTATCGGTATGGAGAGCAATATCCACTCTCTTATCACATCCGATATATCCAGCTCATCATTACGATAATAGCCGGGACCCGGTTCCTCGTCCGCCAGTTCGAGGTCTTCTTCCGACTCCTCAGCCGGATTGAATTCATCCCTGAACTCCGTCTCAACCGGATACTTAAATTCCCTCAGACAGCGGCTGCAGTTCAGCGGCACCCTGGCCTTCAGATCGCCTTCCAGAACCACTTTCCTGCCGAATCTGAAGGCGGTTAAGTTGACATGCGTCGTATCAGGCTGACCCCCCTCATTTATACGCACCGGCAGATCCAACTCCTGATGAAGTCCATTTTCAGGAATTTCATAAATATTCAGCCGCATATCAAAGACCTTCTGAATCAGATTAGACTTTAAATTATAAGGACTGCACAAGCTGCTTGTCAAATAAATTAACAATCACCGGGACAGGAATTCCAGACTCAGATCAGCAGCAGGCGCAGAGTGGGTCAGTGCGCCTACAGAGATCAGATCCACCCCTGTCCCCGCGACCCTTCTCACATTATTCAGATCAATGCCGCCTGATGCTTCTATTGTGACAGGACCGTCCGTGCTTCGAATGAGATGCACCGCCTTCTTCATCCTCTCTTCAGGCATATTATCAAGCATGATAACGTCCGCACCCGCCTTTAACGCGTCCCTCACCTCGGACATGCTGCCCGTTTCGATTTCCACTTTCAATAAATGATGGGCGCCTGACCTCACACGCCGGACCGCCTTTCCTATCCCCCCGGCCGCGGCAATATGATTGTCCTTGATAAGCACGCCGTCATAAAGTCCGAAGCGGTGGTTCCGCCCGCCGCCGGTCCGCACGGCATACTTGTCAAAAAACCTGAGCCCGGGGGCGGTCTTTCTCGTATCCGTGATCATTACCCTGAAACCCTTCACCGCGTTCACATACTCCCGCGTGAGCGTTGCGATCCCGGAGGTGCGCTGAAGGATATTGAGCGCGGTCCGTTCTGCAGAGAGGAGGCTGCCTGTCTTGCCCCTGATCTTCGCGATTTTCTCCCCCTTTCTTATCCTGCTTCCCTCCTTTTTCAGGGCCCGGAAAGCGACCCGGTCGTCCACCAGATAAAAGACCCTCTCCGCAAACTGAAGTCCCGCGAGTACCAGATCACCCTTTGCAATTATGACCGCCTCTGACATATCTCCGTCTTCAATCAGGGATAACGCGGTTACATCACCGCTGCCGATATCTTCCTGCAGGGCCCTCAGAAGCACTTCATCTGTTTCATGAAATGTATGTTTAGTCATGTTCATTAAGGCCGATGTAACTCATCGGATTTATTCCTCCTGCTTTCCCCAGCTTTTCAGCTTGTCGATATTCTCCTGAATACCTTCCAGCACTGATTTATAATCATCATATCTGGCCTGATTTTCTTTGACTACCGACTTGGGGGCCTTGCTTCTGAAATCTTCATTGGCAAGTTTTTTCTTGATAAACATAAGTTCCTTGTCGGTCCTGGCAAATTCCTTGTCTAACCGGCTTATCTCCGCATCAATGTCAATCACACCTTCGAGGGGGACATATATCTCCATGGCAGGTTTCACCGCAGTGGCGGAATTTTTCGGGGACTCAATATCCCGGCCTATTTCGATCTCCTTTGTCCTTGCCAGTTTAATCACATAGGCGGAATTTTCTTTGAGGATGCTGTCCGAAGAGTCAAGAGTCCTGATAAGAACCCTGAGTTCAAGGGAAGGCGGAATGTTCAGCTCACCCCGTATGCTCCGGATTCCGGATACGGCATCCATGATAACGGCCATTTTCTCTTCAGCCCCGCTGTCTTCAATCCCCTCTTCAGCAGTCGGGTAAGGGCGTATGCAGAGACTGTCGACCTCTTTCTTTCCCGGGAGCTGCTGCCATATCTCTTCGGTTATAAAGGGCATGAAAGGGTGTAAAAGCGCAATCGACGCTTCATATACATGTACCAGCGCGCTCAATGAGGAATTTTTAGCATCCCTGTCTCCCTCATAAAACACCGGTTTTATCATCTCTATATACCAGTCGCACAGCTCGTGCCACATAAACTGATATATAATACTTGCGGAATCATTGAACCTGTATTCTTCGAGGGACCTGTTCATGTCCTCAGACAAACCGCACAAACGGCTTAACATCCATTTATCGGCAAGGCTCAGATTTGCCGCTTCCCTGACAGGCATTACTTCCTCGCCTTCCTGCATGTTCATCGAGATAAATCTCGCAACATTCCATATCTTGTTCAGAAAATGGCGGTACCCCTCTACCCTCTTCCGGCTGAACTTGATGTCCCTCCCCTGTGCTGCATACGCTGCAAGCGTGAACCTGACAGCGTCGGTACCGTACGCGTCCGTCATCTCCAGAGGATCAACGACATTGCCTTTTGACTTGCTCATCTTCCGGCCTTCCTCGTCCCGTATGAGGGCATGGATATATACATGATCAAACGGATGCTTATCCATGAATTTCAGTCCCATCATGATCATGCGCGCTACCCAGAAAAAGAGGATATCAAAACCGGTAATCAGGACACTCGTGGGATAAAATGTCTTCAGGTCATCCGTATCCTGAGGCCAGCCGAGTGTCGAAAAAGGCCAGAGCGCCGATGAAAACCATGTATCAAGGACATCTTCATCCTGCCGTAAATTATCACTTCCGCACCTGCATTTTGATGGAGTGTCCCTGGACACAATCACCTCTTCGCAGCTCTTGCAGTACCAGACAGGGATCCTGTGCCCCCACCATATCTGGCGCGAAATGCACCAGTCCCTGATGTTTTCCATCCAGTCAAAGTAACTGTTCTCCCAGCCGGACGGGATGATCTTTACACGGGACTCCCTGACCGCCTTTACCGCTTCATCCGCAAGGGGCCTTATCTTTACAAACCACTGCTTTGACAGATAGGGCTCGACCACTGTCTTGCACCGGTAACAGTGACCGATCGCAAGATCATGGTCGACCGTTTTCTCGAGATGTCCCAGATCTTCCAGGTCATTAAGCACATTCTTTCTGCAGGCAAACCTGTCCTGACCTTCGTACGGTCCGGTCTCTTCCGTCATCCTGCCGTCACCGGTCATTATATTAATGAAAGGCAGACCATGTCTTTTAGCTATTTCAAAATCGTTCGGGTCATGAGCAGGTGTCACCTTCACAGCGCCCGTTCCAAACGAGGAGTCAACAAACTCATCCGCTATTACAGGAATCTCCCTGTTCAATACAGGCAGCTTTAAAGTTTTTCCGATAATGCCCCTGTACCTTTTGTCCCTGGGATTTACAGCAACCGCCGCATCTCCCAGATAGGTTTCAGGCCTTGTGGTTGCTACGGTCACATATCCGGCTTCACGCGCGAATTTGTAATTTATATACCACATGTTACCTTTCTTTTCCTCATGTTCTACCTCAAGGTCAGACAGTGCGGTATGGCACCGGGGACACCAGTTGATAATGTAGTCCCCGCGGTAAATAAGGCCCTCCTCATACAGCCTGACAAAGACCTCTCTGACCGCCTTTGACAGCCCCTCATCAAGTGTAAACCTCTCCCTGCTCCAGTCACAGGATGCCCCCATACTCCTGAGCTGATTGATGATCCTGCCCCCGTACAGCTTTTTCCATTCCCAGACTTTTTCAATAAACTGCTCCCTGCCGAGTTCATGCCTGTCCACGCCCTTTTCCTGAAGGGCCTTTTCAACCACATTCTGGGTTGCAATGCCTGCGTGGTCGGTCCCGGGAAGCCACAGCGTATTAAAGCCGGACATCCTCTTCCATCTGATCATCACATCCTGAAGTGTGATATCAAGGGCATGGCCGATATGAAGCGAACCCGTTACATTGGGCGGTGGTATAACAATGCAGTATGAAGGTTTCTCACTCTTCGGTTCCGCCCTGAAATATTCATTCTTCAGCCAGAAGTCATACCACTTTTTTTCTATGTCCTTTGGATTGTATCTTTTTTCTAACATTCTCTGGGTCAGGGTTCAAAATCCGGCATGTGAGTGTGTGCCGCTATCACACCATACATGAGAAACATCTCCGTATACCCTGCTGTCTCCTTTTTCATCTGATTTACAAACCATAATAATGTATGGCCTGGCGTCTGAAATGTCAACCGAAACCTCTACGCTCCATCCTGCTGTTTCTTGTTATCTTTTACATCGGACAGCTTTTTCTTCATCTCAAAAAGTTTGTTGAGCGCTTCTATCGGGGTCATGCTCAGCACATCCAGCCCGAGGAGCTCCTTCATGACCGGGTCCGCCTGCGTAGTAAAGAGGTCAAGCTGTCCGGCACGCGGGACCAGGGATGCATCCGGGTCAGGGGCATAGGCAAGCTTTGGCGCGCCCAGTTCGTTCAGCTCCGACTTCTCGAGATTGGACAGGATCTCCTTGGCCCTCGTGATCGTCTTTCCCGGAAGCCCTGCCAGCCTTGCAACCTGGATCCCGTAGCTCTTGTCCGCGCCGCCCTCCTCAATCCTCCTCAGAAAAATAATCTCGTCTCCCCACTCCTTGACCGCCACATTAAGGTTTTTGATGCAGTCAAGGACGATGGAAAGTTCGGTAAGTTCATGATAGTGGGTCGCAAACAGTGTCCTTGAGTTCAACTCCTTTGCGATATATTCGACAACCGCCCATGCTATGCTGATGCCGTCGAATGTGCTCGTGCCCCTCCCCACTTCATCAAGCAGTATTAGGCTTTTCTCCGACGCATTGTTCAGAATATTTGCGGTCTCGATCATCTCCACCATGAATGTGCTCTGCCCCTTTGTGATCACGTCGGAGGCCCCTATCCTCGTAAATATACGGTCAACAATCCCTACCCTTGCCTCTCCGGCAGGGACAAAACTCCCCATCTGGGCCATCAGGACGATAAGGGCGACCTGCCTCATGTATGTTGATTTACCCGCCATATTCGGGCCGGTTATGATCAATATCCTGTTGGAATCAGCATCCATAAGGCAGTCATTAGGCATAAACTTTTCACTCCCTGATAACCTCTCAATCACCGGGTGCCTCCCCTCTGAAATCGTTATCACATTCCCGTCATCCACACGGGGACGCTCATAGTTATATTTTATTGCTATAGAGGACAGGCTGTGCAGGGCATCAAGCTCCGCTATGGCGGATGAGGTCCGGCGGAGCCTTTCCGTGCCAGCGGAAATTTCGTTCCGGACATGCATGAAGACCTCGTACTCAAGATTTTTGAGCCGCTCCTCCGCGCCCAGGACTTTTGCCTCGTATTCCTTGAGTTGAGGGGTAATAAACCTCTCGCAGTTTGCCAGGGTCTGTTTCCTTATAAATTCTTCCGGCACCTGCGGAAGGTTGGCCTTTGTCACCTCGATGTAGTATCCAAAGACCCTGTTGTACCCGACCTTGAGCGAAGATATACCGGTCCTCTCCCTTTCCCCTGCCTGGAGTGAAGCGATAAAGTCCTTGCCGCTGGAACGTATCTCCCTGAGTTCATCCACCTCCGCATTAAATCCATCCCTGATTAAACCTCCGTCCTTTATAGTCATCGGGGGATCAAGGGCGATCGCCTCTTCAATCAGGGTCCTGACATCAGAGAGGATATCCATGCGGCCAGACAGAGACGTGATTGTCTGATCATCGTACAGACCCAGCATGTCCTTTAACTCAGGCAAAGATGCAAGGGAATTTTTGAGTGACAGGAGGTCCCGCGCATTTGCAGTGCCGCTTGCTATACGCGATGCGAGCCGCTCCATATCATATATACCCTTCAGGCTCTCCTCAAGTTTTGAGAGCCGGCCGGCATCACTCATGAGTGAAGCTACCGCATCCTGCCTCAGCCGGATTTCCCCGGCGTCAAGGAGCGGGTTTACGAGCCAGTTCCTCATCAGCCTGCCCCCCATGGGGGTGTGAGTCTTATCAACAACCCATAGCAGGCTCCCCTCGATTTCGCCGTTTCGCATATTTGCCGCAAGTTCGAGGTTCCTGATAGTCGCTGCGTCCAGCAGCATGTTCGATTCACGCCTCAACACGCTTATCCTGTGAAACGTCAGCGCATCTTTCTGTGTCTCTTCAAGATAGTTGAGCAACGCGCCTGCCGCTGATATCGCTACGATCATCCCCTCGCACCCGTAACCCTCAAGAGAAGCGACCCTGAAATATTTTATGAGTTTGCGGTACGCCTCGATATAATCAAAATACCAGTCGTCATAATGCGTGAGATAATAGTCACCGAGTTTGTCCAAAAGAGATGTGTCGCCTTTAAAACTTACAGGGTAGAGTATCTCTTTCGGCTGAAACCTGCTTATCTCATCCTCAATGCTGTTATGTGTTTCATATATAAAAAATTCTCCGGTAGTAATGTCCGCAACCGCCAGTCCGAATATGTTTTCTTTCTGGAAAAACCCGAGTATGAAGTTGTTTTCCTTGGGGTTGTCAGGGAGAAAAGTCCCCGGGGTCACTACCTTTACCACCTCGCGTTTTACAATCCCCTTTGTCTCTTTCGGGTCTTCCACCTGCTCACAGATCGCGACCTTGAGTCCCGCCTTCACCAGTTTCGCAATGTAGTTCTCGGATGCAAAATGAGGGACCCCGCACATGGGAAGCGGATCAGCCTTCCCCTTGTCTCTTGAGGTGAGTGTGATCTGGAGTATCTTTGAGGCGGCCACCGCGTCCTGCCCGAACATCTCATAAAAATCCCCGAGGCGGAAAAAGATGATCGTATCAGGATAATCGCGCTTGATCGCCTGATACTGCTTCATTAATGGAGTAAGTTCAGACATAGAAAAAATGGTATAAGAATACGTGTTGATTCAGGAACGTTACACTATAACATAATAGCAAACGCGGAGAAAAGATTCTTTAAGGATAGTAATGAGGTTTTTCACTATAACCAGCTTAATTATTCTTGTAAAACAATGGGGTAGGCATCAATATTTCATTGCTTTACATGCTGCCGATATCAATTTGAACCGTTTGTCGTGCGGAACACATGCCCGTGTCAGGTGTCCGTGTATTGTTTCTATTTTACCTTACTAAAGAAAAATGTCTACGCCCTCCGGCACCCTGTCACCACAGCCCAGGACAACCACTTTCTGATTTGATGGAAGCGGATATATCCTCACATCATCTTTTTTCTCATCAATAATCCAGCTTATCTTCTCTTTGACCTGACCGAGTTCCTGCCATGTCAGGGAACAATAAAAAACCGAGTATTGCAGATGAATGCCCTGCCCCTTCATAA